>JACQNY010000129.1 GCA_016202795.1 Candidatus Aenigmatarchaeota archaeon | reverse complement strand
GCATTATGACGTGGCTGCGTGCTCATTTGATGAGGATTTTATCAATAGTTTCAGGGAAAGGATGGAAAGGCCCATGCAATTCGTGCGCAGCAACGGCGCATCCGAAGTTCTGGTTCCCGTGATTGTCGGTTGCGAGCTTTTAATCGGCTATGATGCGGGTTTGTTCGAGGAACTGCAGCGTGAACTAGCTGCTGAAAGGCCGGTCATTCCGGTTGGGCGGCTCGGCCTGGCGCCCACTTAAGAATCATTTAAATCCTTTGATCATAATACTTGTTTACAGGTAAAACCCATGGAAGGCCTTCACGTTTATTCCCGCCATTTCGAAGCCAGGAAATTTCCAGGCAGCTGGTTCTCGACACCTGAAACAATCAACAAGTACGAAGAAGAAATTGTCAGAAGATGGAACGCGGCTTTCAGGTTCCTTGAACCAAGGATAAATATTATCAACGCTGTCACAGCGCCGGCTGTCGGGAATCTGGGATATTACGGTATAATAGCGGTAGACCACGAACGGCGTCCCTTATTAGTAGGCCGTGTCAAAGATATTGTTTTAACGCACACATACCGCAACGGTCGGAGATTAGAGTATGACGCATTCATGGAGCTTGTCGTGGCATCTACGAATGAATCATTGACGGCTGGCGTGCAGGATATAATGGAAACGGGGCTGCCGGATTTTGTCTCGGTGAAAAATGAATTGCAAAGCCTTTTGTTTTCCAGCGATCCGAAAAGCATCAGCCTGCAGCCAAGGCAAACGAGAATGCGGGGTTAACGCAACGGAGACATCGGCACAAAACTCCTGCCAGAACTAAATTCGCTTAAATGTTTTAATTTTCATAGCATCGTATGCAGGCGTCGGACAGCCGAAGCAAATATGATTTATTCACATATTCCGCGCGGTTGGTACCCAAAACTTTCAAGGGTGGAAGGCCCAAATTATGGGCTGTGGATCTGTTCGAAGATGAAATCGGCTCGAGGCTTTGCGAGCTTCAGGGTTATCTAAGTTCTGTTGCAAAGCAGCGCGACGTGCGTTCGCCTGAAGAACCAGCAGGAAGATCGTTAAGCGTGGAATGCGGCGTGTTGTGGAAGCCTGAAAACGATTATGCAACATTGAACACGACCGGCGATCCTAGACACATAGGGCTGTTATTTGATGCGGAAGCGGACTCTGTGGATAAAACTTACCTTCTGGCACTGTACATGGACGAGGAGAGAATAATCAGGCCGGGCAGGAAGCCGGAATTGTATCCGGAATTCGAAGTTTCGTTGGTGTCTGACAGTGAGGAATTTTGTGCGGGCGTTGCAAATATTCTTGGCCAGATGCTTCCCGACGGCATAGAACTGGCAAAACAAAAAAGGATCAACATGTCAGTGGACGGGTCCGGCGAATTTACTGTTTATTATAACAGGGATCCCTTTGTAGGGTCATCTGTTCCTGTGGTGAGGGCGCGTTTCGGTTGACCAATTTGGTTTAAATCGTTAACCTCCCCATCAGCAAGATATGTGCGCATTATTTGTATACGCTGAGAGGTTTTCGCCTGTTCTGGGCAAAAGCGGCTTTCCCACATTCAAGGCTGTTGAGCGTTACGAGCGCGAGGTCGATGAAAGATGGAACAACCTGCAAACGCATCTCGCCGGATTTTCATATCATAGACAAACCGCAATGCCAATAAAAGGGACGGATTTTCCTTTGATGGGAGTCCATTTCGAGCGCGGGCAGATGTTGGAAAAAGATCCGTTCACCGATTTCTACGCACTCCTAAGATACAGGGACGGCTAGCGGATAGAACGCTTCTCCAGACCTGACGCAAGGCCCAAATATTGGCACGAAGAGGAGGTGTTCATTATCACGGATAACGAAAAGCTTGCAACGCAGACCAGAACTATACTGGAAAACGGCCTTCCTGCTGCTGTTGTGTTAAGCAACCCGCAGCGCATAAAAATTACAAGTATAGTAAAAGACCTTTACAGCGGCGGTGAGGTGGTCAATATCAGGGTCGTGACAGAACCCACGCTTGTCAGGAAAGGCAAACCCGTAATAATTCGGCGCGTATACGGAGAAGGAACATCAACAGACGCGCCGCACGGAGAACAAAATCCTAATTAGGAAATTTGCGCAGAAAACTTTAACCGCGGTGCACTTTCGCGTACTGCGGGCAGACTATTAACCAGTCTTCCTCGACGCCTGCGATGTCGCCGTTGATCGCGTTCGAGGTTCTTCGTAATTTTTCCACAGAGCGTTTTAACTCGCCTAAATCCCGGTCTCTTAATTTTTTGATTTTAAGAAGTATGATCGAGCCTTCACGCAGGTATTTTTGTATCCTTTCCGTGTCGTTGAAATCGTTTAACGTCTCAACGCGAATCGACATCTTTCCGGCCGAAGAATCCATGGCCTCGCTGTCGACTTCGATGTATTCGGTTGTCCCGATATCGCCCTTTTTCTTAAAAAGATTTCCAAAAACCATTTTATCGCTCTCAACAATTAATTACATTCTGTTTCGCAATTATATAAACTTACTTTTCAGTTCTACCTGCAGTTTTCAAGCATTGAAACGATATTCCATATCTGCGTCCTGGTGTAAAGGGGTATGTTCGGGTCGTTCGAGACCTCGTCAAGTATGTGAATCGCTGAGGAAATCCTCAAATCCATGGGCTCTTTCTCGTTTTTTATCGCTTCCGTGACGTTTTCCGCGGACGTGCGAATATTCCTAGGAACCGTGCGGTCCATAGCCACCTGCTCCAGCAATTGCAATACCTGAGGAAGTTGTTCGTACATTTTCAGCACCATTTGTCGCACCATTTAATTTCTTTCCATTAAGCCCTTTTTGATCAAACTTCATAGGAAACTTTAAGTTTCCTATGCAAGGCTTGCCATGCAAGCCTTTGTCTTAAAGTTTGAAAGACAATGAAAACCTACGGTTTCAATGGAAACCATACAGTTTCCATG
>JACQNY010000131.1 GCA_016202795.1 Candidatus Aenigmatarchaeota archaeon | reverse complement strand
GCCGTTATACTACGAGCCCGTTTTAACTAGAAGCATACCGATACAGTATACGGTATGCTTCGGTTTACGATGCATCTGTTTCAGCTTATCTATGCGCCTATTCAGTCTACTCCCTCTCCTTTTTTGCTTTTGTTTTATAAATTCATGAAAATGCCTTTTAGAAGGCTTTAGGGTGTTTGGACAAAAAGCGATACGGCATACGTTAGTTATATATTGCTCGCTGTTGAACAACGACGTATGGTTGGCATAGTAGGCTATGGCGTTTACGTTCCGAGGTTCAGAATCAAGGTCGAAGAAATCGCAAGGGTGTGGAACCGCAATCCCAACGCAATAAAAAGCGGGCTTGGAATAAGCGAGAAATCCCTGCCCGGAACAGACGAGGACACTGCGACAATATCCGTAGAAGCAGCGCGAAACGCTGTGCGCCACGCTGGCGTGAATCCGGTTGATATCGGCGCGGTATTTGTTGGGTCTGAATCGCATCCTTATGCTGTAAAGCCTACGTCGACTATTGTTGCCGAGGCAATCGAAGCCACACCAGTTATGACGGCTGCTGATACAGAATTTGCGTGCAAAGCCGGGACTGCTGCGATCCAAATGTGCATGGGTTTAGTCGGCGCGAACATGATAAAATACGGGTTAGCTATTGGCGCAGATACGGCACAAGGACGGCCGGGCGACGCGCTTGAATACACTGCGGGGGCTGGCGGCGCGGCTTTCATAATCGGCAAGGGCGACGTTATTGCTGAAATTGAAGATACTTTTTCGTTTACAACCGACACGCCGGATTTTTGGCGAAGAGATTTAGAACATTTCCCACAGCACGGTTCAAAATTCACGGGCGAGCCGGCATATTTCCGCCACCTCACAGAAGCTGCAAAAGGAATGATGGAGAAAAGCAAAACTACGCCAAACGATTTTGACCATGTTGTGTTTCACCAGCCAAATGAAAAGTTCCCGTTAAGGGCTGCGAAAATTTTAAACATCCCCGCAGAAAAGTTAAAACATTCTTTGGTTGTTTCGAGAATCGGAAATACATATTCCGGCGCGTCGATGGTCGGGTTAGCTTCGGTATTGGACGTAGCGAAAGCGGGCCAGAAAATTTTAGTCGTGTCATACGGCTCGGGCGCGGGCTCGGACGCGTTTGTAATCAAGGTAACTCCGAAAATCGAAGAGAAAAGAAATCGCATAGTTCCGTTTGAGTATTACGCAAAAAACAAAGAATATGTGGATTATGCTGTCTATCTGAAGCACAGGAAAACTATTGTGGGGATGACATCAGGATGAGAAAAGTTGCGGTTATCGGCGGAGGTTTGTCGAAATTCGGCGAGCACTGGGATAAGGGGTTAAAAGAATTAATAGCGGAGGCTGGCGTCCAAGCAATACAGGATGCGGGCGTTGTTGGAAAAGATATACAAGCGGTCTACGGCGGGACAATGTCTGCTGGCGGGTTTTCAAAACAGGAGCATATCGCCGCGTTAATCGCGGACCACATGGGGTTAAATCCGCTTCCTGCTGTGCGCGTTGAAGCGGCGTGCGCTTCCGGAGGCGTTGCGTTGCGCCAAGCTTACATTTCTGTAGCTTCGGGTTTACACGATGTCGTTATAGTCGGCGGCGTTGAGAAGATGACCGACGTCACGATAGAAGAAGCTACGACAATTTTAGGCGGCGCATCAGATTACGAATGGGAAGTTTTTCATGGAGCGACGTTCCCGGGAATATACGCAATGATGGCGAAAAGGCATATGTATGATTTCGGAACAACTGAAGAACAGTTAGCCGCGGCTGCTGTGAAAAACCACGAAAACGGCTCGAAAAACCCTTACGCGCAGTTCAAGAATAAAATAACCATTGATGATGTAATGAAGTCCGCACCCGTGGCGTTGCCGTTAAAACTTCTTGATTGCTCTCCAATAACCGATGGTGCGGCCGCTGTTCTTTTAGCATCAGAAGATTTTATAAAGAAAAACAAATGCAATCCCGTGTGGATCGCAGCGTCTGCGCAGGCAAGCGATACATTATCATTGCATGACCGCAAATCGCTTACCGAGATAAATTCAACGAAAGTCGCTGCCAGAGACGCTTTTACGCAAGCAAGGCTGACTCCTAAAGACATCAATGTAGCTGAAGTTCACGACTGTTTCACAATTGCTGAAATAATGGCAATAGAAGACTTAGGCTTTTTCAAGAAAGGCGAAGGAGGCAAAGCCACAGCCAACGGAGAAACGACGTTAAATTCAAAATTACCAGTAAACACTTCCGGCGGTTTGAAAGCTTGCGGACACCCTGTCGGGGCAACAGGCATAAAACAAGTCACGGAGATAATGTGGCAGTTGCGCAACCAGGCAGGCGAACGCCAGGTTAAGAATGCGAATTACGGATTGGCGCATAATGTCGGCGGGTCCGGCGGAACTTGTACCGTTCACATATTTTCGAGGGATAACAAATGACAGGAATTGCGGCAACATGGAGAAGGATGAAACACCGTTACAATCTTTACGGCAGCAAATGCGAAAACTGCAGAGGCGTATATTTCCCGCCGCGCATCATTTGCCCGTCGTGCAGAAGAAAAGGCAAGATGACCGACGAGAAATTAAGCGGAAATGGAAAGATAATAACATTTTCAATAGTCCACGCCCCGCCAGAAGGATATTCGCTGGAAATTCCTTATGTCCTGGCAATAATAGAACTCGCCGAAGGGCCGAGATTAACCTCGCAAATAGTAGACGTGAAAGATGAAAAGGTATCAATAGGGATGCCTGTTGAAATGGCTTTCCGCAAACTGATAGAGCAAAATACGCATGGACTAATACATTACGGGTACAAGTTCAGGCCGGCTAGGTGAATTAAAATGGTTTCCAAAGAAGATGCGTTAAGAAAGCTGGAAAAGGGTGAATTGAAATTACACGAGCTAGAGAATTTTATTTTTGAAAGCCTTGGAAAAAAGGATGACAAATGGGGTGAGGCGTGCGCTATGGCGAGCGAATTTAGATTAACGTTTATAGAAAAAATTAAATCCAAAAAATTCGGCGGCATAAGGTCGCATTTTGTCGACACGGCCGTAAAGCCTGGTGTCATGGGCATCGAAAACCAGATCGGCGCCGCCGCTACGCCGTTAGGGATAGCAGGCCCGATTAAAATTTCAGGCGATTATGCAAAAGGCGAGTTTTATCTTACAGTTGCGACGAACGAAGCGGCTTTAATCGCAGGTTTATCGCGCGGCTGCAAAACAATAAACGAAAGCGGCGGCGCGCTAACCATTGTAACACGCAATTGGATGACGCGCGCGCCTGTTTTGGATTTAGGGTCGTCGGAAAAAGCGCGCGAGCTTGCAAATGCTGTTAATCATGACAAACAATTCTACGGAAAAATAAAAGCAGCCGCGGAATCGGAATCGAAAGTTTCCAAACTAGAATTTATTGAAACATTTCAGGTAGGAAAAAAAATATGGTTGCGTTTTGCGTTTGAAACGGGCGACAGCATGGGTATGAATTCTGTGACGAAATATTCCGCAAATGCGATAAAAGAAATAAAAAAGAAATTTCCGCATGCTAAGTTAATCGCGCTTTCAGGAAATATGTGCTCTGACAAGAAATCCAACCATGTGAATATCGTGCTGGGTCGCGGGAAGGCGGTAGAAGCGGAAACGGTTATCAAAAAAGAAGTTCTGGAAAAAATATACAATACCGACGCAAGAACAATCGAAAAAATTAACTTCACTAAGAATTATCAGGGTTCTGCATTGTCCGGAACATTGGGCGGATTTAATGCGAACGCTGCGAACACAGTCGCGGCGATGTTCCTTGCAACAGGGCAAGATTCTGCTCAAGTAGTTGAATCTTCATCGTGTTTTGTAACAGCCGAAGAGCAAAACGGCGACTTGTATTTTTCAGTTTCAATTCCAAATCTTGAGGTCGCAACCGTGGGCGGCGGGACTAATTACGCA
The DNA here is from genome assembly GCA_016202795.1 of Candidatus Aenigmatarchaeota archaeon. Classification (GTDB taxonomy): domain Archaea; phylum Aenigmatarchaeota; class Aenigmatarchaeia; order JACPZZ01; family JACPZZ01; genus JACPZZ01. The sequence goes on along the minus strand of JACQNY010000131.1, from coordinate 3,656 downwards.
ACAGCGAAAGATTGCCTGGAAATTCTTGGTTGCGCGGGTGCCGGAAAAAATCCGGGAGACAACTCGAAAAAGCTTGCTGAGATTATAGCTTCTGCAGTATTAGCCCAAGAATTAAATTTGTTGGGGGCTTTAGCAAACGATTACGAACTAGCAGAATCTCACATAAGGATGGCCCGCGGCAAGAATTAAATTAAAACAATTTTTTTGCAGACTGTTTCAGCTTCATTTTTTTCAATATTTTTGGTTATCATCCTGCCGTCATTGAATACGGTTATTTCCTTGTCGCCTGAATGGGCGCGCACAAGGGACTTGTTTTCTGCGGATACTGAAAATTCTTGAGGTATCCTCGCCCGTGCACCTTGCAAATCCAAACCAATTTTGGAAGGCGGTGAAAAATGATACGAATTTTTGCCACATAAAGATGTTATCCAGGACGATTCTTTTTTTTCCAAAAAATCGAATTTCTTAAGCGAACAGACCCTACAATCTGGATCTTTGCTGACGCCGAAGCTTTTCATAATCATGTGCTCCAGATCTATGTACAGGAACAGGCGGAGCAAAGTGTATTTTTGGTTGCCCAGGTATTTTAGCGTTTCATTTACCTGTATGGCAGATATAAGCGAGGTTATCGAATTTGTAACACCGGAAGTTTCGCAGGTCTCTGTTTCCGATGGCAGGGTTTTAATGAAGCAATTGAGGCAGTTCATGTTTACGTCTATGAAGCTGGTGTGACCCATGTTTCTAATCGCGGATCCGTAAACCCATGGCATGTTTAGTTTTACGCACGCCTCATTCAAAATAAACCTGGAGTGCATGTTGTCCAAGCCGTCAATTACAATATCGAAGCCTTTTACAATGCTTTCGGCTTTCGATGAATTGAAGTCCTCGACCAGAGGTTCTATTTCAATTGACGAGTTGATTTTTCCTAATCTTTCCGCCAGCGCCAAAGCCTTGGGCTTGTTTATATCCTCCTCTGAAAAAACATGTTGTCTTTGCAGGTTCGACAACTCCAAAAAATCCCTATCTACCAGTTTTATTGTCCCTACACCCGCGCGAGTTAAAAGTTCTGCTGACGCAGACCCCAGCGCGCCACAGCCTATGATACATACTTTTGATTTAGAGACCCGATCTTGAGCGTATTCCCCTATATATCTTATCTGTCTGGAATAACGGTTTTCCATGATTACAATCTTGGTTTAATATTTAAATGACGATCAAATTACATGGACACAGCAAAGATACTGAAAAAATACCAGGTTATCGCAGTAATCGGTTGTTCTCGCGACGTTACGAAGGACGCTCACATCGTTCCTGCGTACCTAAAATCTAAAGGCTTTCGCGTCATTCCTGTTAACCCTTCAGGCGAGGATATCCTGAGGGAGAAATCCTACAAATCATTATCCGAAATTCCTTATGGCATGAAAGATAAAATCGAGGTAGTTAACATATTTCGGCCTTCTGCAGAGCTTCTGGGGATTGTCCAGTCAATAATCAAGGAAAAGCAGAGCCTTCCGTCGCTAAAAGTGGTGTGGGCGCAACTGGGAATACAGGACGATGCGGCCAAGGCGCTGGCAGAAAAAAACGGGTTTGTATTTGTGCAAAACCGCTGCATGATGCGCGATTACCGGGCTAAAGTTTCCTTTTCCACCTGACGCCGGTTTTCGTGTCTTCCAGGACTATTCCCATGCCTTCAAGTTTTTTCCGTATAGTGTCGGCTTTTTTGAAATCCTTTTTCCTTCTTGCAGTTTCGCGCTCAGAGACAAGTTTTTTCACGTCCTCCGTGATTTTCACATTGGCATTATTCTTTAAAATGCCGAATATGCCGCACATTTCCATTAATGTTGATCCGATCAAATTTTTTGAATCGGCGCTTATTTTTTTGCCCGTCGAAGCGTACTTGTTTATAAGGTCCACCAGTTCAAAGACCGAGGATATTGCGTAAGGCGTATTGAAGTCGTCGTCCAGATGCCCGATAAAAGCGGATTTTATTCGATTTACTTCGGATTCGATTTCCTTTCCAGAATCTTTCCCTTTTCCGATGCTTTCCAGAACAGAAAGCGCGTTGTAAAGAGTTTCCAGCGTGTTTTTCGTTTGTTTCAGGTTAACTTCGTCGAAGTTTATGGGGCTGCGGTAATGGGACATTGAGAAGAATAGGCGTAAAACTTCAGGGCCGTGTTTTTTCAAGGCGTCTTTGATCGTGATAAAGTTTCCCAGTGATTTGGACATCTTCTCTCCGTTGACCAGAAGAAAACCGGTGTGCGTCCATAAGCTTACAATAGGTTTTTTTCCGGACACTGATTCCATCTGCGCTATTTCCGCCTCATGATGCGGGAATATCAGGTCGATTGCGCCGCCGTGTATGTCGTACCGGCTGCCCAAATATTTTTCCGATATTGCCGTGTCTTCGATGTGCCAGCCCGGGCGGCCAAAACCGAAAGGCGAGTCCCAGCCCAATTCAGACGCATCACGCCTTTTCCACAACGAAAAATCTTGTGCATGTTTTTTCGTGTTATCCGGTTCAATGCGGTGTTTTTTCAATTCTTCGGTGTTTTGATGCGACAATTTTCCATAGTCCGGGAATTTTGTTATATCGAAGTAAACGCCTGTCCTGGTTTCGTAGGCGAATTTCTTTTTTAACAGCCTTTGTATCTGGTCTATGATTTCATTAATATGCTCAGAAGCGCGGGCGAATTTATCTATGTTGTTTATGCGTAGCGACTCTAAATCGTCCATGAACGTTTTTTCAAACTGAATCGCAATATCCTTTGGATCTTTTTTCATTTCCGCCGCCCGGTTGATTATCTTGTCGTCGACGTCGGTTATGTTCACCAGGAAAAACAGGTCGAACTGGCGGTATCGCAAGTATTTAGCGATTATGTCATAGGCTATGTATGTGCGGGCGTGCCCGAGATGCGAGTTATCGTAAACCGTCGGACCGCATACGAACATCTTCAATTCTTTTTTACTCAATTCCTCCTTTTCCCTTGTCATCGTGTTGAAGATTTTCATACCATGCCTCTTTGGATAAGGAACGGAAGTATCTTGTGTTTTGTTATCTCTGACAATATTTCAGTTGATGTGGTTTCAAGCTCGGTGCGGTCGAACCACTTCAGCTCTTCTATCTCACCTGCGGCCACGGGCTTTTTTTCCAGTTCTCCCGTGTACGCCCGTATGTGTATTATTTTCTGCGGACCGTCCGTATATACAAACTCGTCAAGAAACTTCAACGTGTTTTCTTTGGCCTTTGTGCCGACTTCCTCTTCAAGTTCCCGCTGGAGACATTGAAGATCGGTTTCGCCGTTCTCAAACGAACCTCCTACGGTCAAGAAGCGCGTGTCGCCGAACTCGCGGGATAGTAGCAGTTTTTTATTTTCAATCAACAGCAGTGCGCATTTGCGGATTATTCTCATGCCATCACTATTAGGATTGATACACTAAGAAATTAAACTTGTATTAAAGCTCGGAGGGAGAGTCGAACTCCCCTATCCCACTTACTGCCAATTTAATTTCTTTCGATCGACCGTTTCTTTTGAAAGAAAGGGTCGCCTGCAGGCGGGTGCATAACCGATCTGCCATCCGAGCCTATTGAAAACGGAAATAGGCACTTGTAGATAGAAGCATACCGCGTTCCAACTGAAGCATGCCGTATACTGAAT
>JACQNY010000127.1 GCA_016202795.1 Candidatus Aenigmatarchaeota archaeon | reverse complement strand
GTCCATACGGCTTCACCTTCAGAACACAGGTCATCGTCTTGGCCTGTGCACAGCCCGTTTGCTGAAGCTAGAGACCAGCCCAGACCGGTTTCCGTCTCAACCATTTCGTTGTAAATCTGCGTGCTTATTTCTTTTAATTTCATAGAATAACCGTTCAGGACAAAATTGTCGCCCTGAATGTAAGGACCTTCGCCAGAATCAACTTTGTTGTTGGAATTTTCATCCACGTAAACAACATAATCACAATGCGTTCCGTCCGGCGGTTTTTGTGAGGCGTCAATTATCCATATTTTTTTGCCGGTTCCGCGCGTCTTAAACGAGCCTTCGTGCGTGCTGTTTGTGCACGAAATCGGGCCCTGCAAACCAGCCTCGGAAAACAGTATGTTCGAACTGCTGTTCGCTCTGAAGCCGTGGAAGTATTTCTTGATGTAATAACTTCTGTTCTGGGGATGCGTTGACGTGAAATTGCTGTTCGCTGACGAGCCTTGGACAGAATTGGTAATCCATTTAAGGCCGAAGATGTCGCGCAGCACAGAGTCCGAAGTTATCTGCGCCTGTGTTACCGGGGACAGAAGAACCAGCCCTTTGTCGTTTTTAAGAAAATCCAGAATTTTCTGTTTGTCAGCATCCATGTTTTGGTAGTGGGCATAGACAATCACGTCCAGCGAGTTCCAGTCCTGAGCCGATGTTATGTCAAGAATCTGGAAATTTATTCTTGCTTCATTCAAATTGAATCCGCCAAGCTGGTTTTTCAACCTTTCAAGTTCGGTAGAAGAACAAAAACATCCGATTACCGTGTTTCTCTTTATCGCGTTTTTTAGGCCGAACTCATACTCTATGGAATCGGAGAAAAGTATTTTTTTAATAGATGTAACAACGAACGAGGAATTTTGCCAATCGACGCCCAAAAAATTCGCGGTGTATACTATGTCTCTTGATAACAGCGACAAATAGTTCCTTGTCCACGGGGTTTCTTTTGTGTACAGGGAAGAGAATTGAGATAAGGCGACCAGTACGATAATAGCCGACAATATAATTTCCAGCGTGTGTATGTAACCTTTCATCACCAGACACCTACCGTCATATTGATTATCCTTCCATCAGTATCCGGTGCGTAGCGGACTATCTGGTATCTTTGGGTTGCAGAAGTTTTAATATTGACACACTCCCAGTTATCAGAACCGGCCGGCGGGCAGGATAAAAGTTTTGAAGAGCTGTCATATATTGAAATGTCCGCGCACCGGTTCTCTGATATCAGGTAATTTTTGAAATCGACATAACTGTTCGTTTGTAAATGGGTGTTTATGTTGAGGTTGGACAATATTTTTCCATAACCAGCCTCCGTGGAACATAAGGTGTTCAGGTACGATGTTTTTGTCCTGTTTAATGTACGATATCCGCTTGCCAGCCCTATTCTCGGAGGGTTCAAAGGGTTAGAGTCCCAAACACCGTCATCGAATATCAGGAGCTCCGAGATCTGTAACGCTCGTACCTTGATAATATCTGAATTGTGCTGCGATGTAAACGGAGGTAATTCGTTGTTGACAAAATTCATCACGTAAACAACTAGAAGTATGAATGAAACAACGGCTATTATAAATTCTACCGTGAATTGGCCCTTTAATTTTACCCGCATTTTCACAACCCAAGGAAACCCAACCTGATAAGTATGCTGAAAGTTGCGAAGCCGACACCTGTCATTATCATGGAATGCTTCAACCCGCTTGTCACAGAGTTTTCGCTTATCTGGCCTGCGACAAGCCCGCCGAAGACACCTTGCAGCATAAGCATCGAGAAAAATAATGCGGTGTAATAACATCCGACGCCCGCGTTTATTCCGAACATGCTGCACACAACCCCGTAAATAGAACATGGAGTGCAGTTCAGGTCGGCTTTTAACCCTGTGCAAAGCTTGCAGGGATCGCTGAACCCGAAGTCTGTAGATCCGCTTAACGAAAGCGACTGCTGTTTAAACATAGGTATCAGTATTTTCGTCAATGCCAGCACAATTATCAGGAACATGAAAAATATCGCATACATGATTGCAACGTGTTGGCCCAAAGCGGTTTTCCTTTCCTTCTCCGCGTCCTTGATGACCGCAACATCTTTCGCAACCGACTCAAGAGTCAGTGTTATATTGCCTCCGGACGCGTAAGCTTCCTTGATGATCCGCATTGAGCGCGTCATTAATTCGGAATTTTTTGTCCTGCTTATGAAAATCTCGACTATCCGCTCAAACGGAACGCCCCACGTGTAATGATTGACTATGCTTCTTATTTCCGGGGTCAGTTTTCCGTAATTGGAATCCGCAGCCGAGCTTAACGCTTGTATCAGATTCATGCCGGATCTTTGCGATTCTGCCAAATCTCGTAAAAAGCTTGGAAACTGCTCTTCAAGGCTTTTTATCCACGAGTAATCCAGGTATTTTTTGATAAGATACGGCCCGATGATTACCAGGATGGATAGAAACACAAGATTGCCTATGACCCCTATGTCCGGTGAGCCTGTCTCTGTTTTGACGAAAAAAATTCCGATAATCAGGAGCAACAATGCTATCATCATCGGGTAAATGGCAATCGAATTTTCATCCGTGGCTTTCGGCAGATATTTTTTCAGTTTTTCTATCATTCTATTCCTCTGTAGGCGAAATTCCTTTTGAAAGAAATATGAATCCGATCGATATCATGGGAAGGAATATAAATATCACGAAAAACTGGATCGATATTATCGACGACGTGGGCGAAATGGCCGTCATCACGGCGCTCAGTATGAGAAAGAACACAGACCCGACGATTATCAGCGTTATATACATCTCGATGTAAAGCGACATCTGCTCTGAGTAATCTTTGATGCTTCGGCGGAAGTCTGCCATATACGATTTCGATTTCTCTCGCAGGTACCCGCTCATGTCACCGCCGGAGGTTATTATCGTGGACAAGCCCCAGAGCAGATCTTTGAACTTGTCCGAGGGCGTTCTTTCCGCAGCCTTCTGCAGCGCGGTCTTGATGTCCATGCCGAATACTTCCGTATCAGTGTATATCCTTGAAACCTCCCGCGACAGTTCACCGAACTCGGAAAAGTCGGATATTATTTTGAACATCTTGGAAGGCGGCGCGCCGGAACTGGCAATGGTAGCCATGTACATTGTTCCGAACGGCAGGGAGTTTTCGATTTTTCTTTTTCTGCCGCTTGCGGACAGTGACGGATAATAATACATACCTATAAAAGAGGCGACGCTAAGCATCAGGGAAACAGTAAAGGAAAGCGTGAACGCAAGCGCAACCGAACTGACTTTCGCGTACCCGAAGGCGAGCCCAAACAGAAGTGAAAGGGTCGGCCATCCAACCAGAAGTATCATAAATGAAATTAAAGCCATGCCGGAAACGTATTCATGCAGTGACACGCGCATGTCGGCTTTAACCAATTCGTTTTTCAAAGGGTCAAAATGCTTTAAGTAGGGCTTAACAATTTCGCCGAAATATTTGTATGCAATTTTATTTAACATTCCATCCCCCGTAAAACGAGTTGGCGTTGTTTAATAATAAGCATAACGTAAGCCGCTGTTAAATTTCTCGGGTTTTGTGCGGATAAGCGTGAGTTGCTAGAAACATACCGTAACAACCAGAAGCATATCGATATTGAGAAAACGGATGGTTTTCTCAAATAGCCTGCTTTAGCAG
>JACQNY010000125.1 GCA_016202795.1 Candidatus Aenigmatarchaeota archaeon | reverse complement strand
GATTGCTTTATTTTAGCCTGGAAGCGACGAAATTTCTTTTCCTATCTCTCTGATCATGTACTCGGTCGTCTCTTGTAGTCCATAACTGTGTCTCCAGCCCCAATGCTCACGTGCGAGTGAATCATCAATACTATTAGGCCACGAATCGGCAACCTTTTGTTTTAGAGCGTTTATCTTGTATGTAAGCTTAAAATCAGGGATATGTCTTCTTATTTCAGCCGCTAACTGTTCTGGTGTAAAACTCATTGCTGAAAGATTGTAGCTTGTTCTTATCTGTATGCGATTTTTCGGTGCTTCCATGACCTCTAACGCAGCCCGTGTTGCATCGCGCATGTCCATCATTGGCAATACGGTATCGGGCCCTAAAGGAGATGCGTATGGTTCTCCTCTAACCGCTGCATAAACCATTTCGATTGCATATTCGGTTGTTCCAGGTCCTGGCTTTCCGGGGGTCAAAAGTCCCGGATAACGCACGCTTCTTACATCCACTCCAAAACCGTCGGAAAATTGCTTAAGTAATCTCTCACCTTCTACCTTGTTTCTGCCGTATTCAAATTCAGGGTCCAACGGAGCGTGTTGTGGCGTGCCATCCTTTGGCGCAGTTGATCCGAACACTGCGATGGAACTTGGCCAAAATACCCTCAAATCATGGTCTTTAGCAAGATTAAGAATATTTTCCAAACCACCCATATTAACACGTCTGGCAAGTTCCGGATTTTCTTCGGCAGCAATCGACAAGAGAGCAGCAAGATGATAAATCGTGCCTATGTCATACCGCTTGATAACCGCGCTTAGTTTTTCATAATCAGAAACATCGACCTGCGCTGATAAACCATCTTTAGGAAGGCCGGTTAATGGGGTTCTGTTATAACCTGCTACAACAAGTTTAGGTCCATGTAGTGCGTACAGGTCTCGCAATAAATTACGGCCGATTGCGCCAGCTCCCCCAGTTATTAGAATTCTTTTCATCAAACCACACCTTTTTATAACTCCACATTGTTTCAAGTGAACCGAATGTTTTTCAATGTGAGCATCAATGAGTTTTAATTGGCAAAGCCGTTTTTTGGTCTAACGAATAAACTATAGCTTTACCTTTCCTATACTAATATTTAAAGGCTTTGGTTTGCCAGTTGGTATAAGATCTGTAATATTCGTGAATTACAGCAGACAATGTTTATTACCATTCAAAGGTCTTATGAAATGTTTGAAGAAATGATTTTTCCCTAACGCTGCAGTTCCTGGTCAACAACCTGCTTGAAAACACTGTACGAAACTGCGCCGGGTATGATTATGTAGCCGTCTTTTGCGTTGCCTACGAAAAACGTGGGCGTGCCTTGCACGCCAGCAGCTTCGCCGTCAGAAAGGTCTTTAGCGACTTCGGCTTTGTATTTGTGCGAGTCCATACAGCTATTGAATTTTACAGAGTCTAAACCAATTTCCGCGGCCCAGGATTTCAAGTCCGCGTCTGTGAATGTGATTGTTCCTGTGCCTTGCTTGTCCTGTTCGCCAAAGATCTTATCGTGCATTTCCCAAAACTTGCCCTGGTCGTCGGCGCATTCACCGGCTTCAGCTGATGGCTGGGCTGCAGGATGGAACGGAAGAGGAAAGTCGCGGTAAACGAAACGCACTTTGCCTGTGTTTACGTAGTTTGCCTTAAGCTCCGGCAAAACTTCCCTGAAACTTGCACGACAATAAGGACACTGGAAATCCGAAAATTCTACGATTGTGACAGGCGCGTTAACATCGCCGAGCGACGGGTCGTCGTCAATTGAAACAGAAGCACGCTGCTGTATTGTTGTCGTTGTCGTGCCGGGCGCTTTAGGAATGAAGAACTGGCTGCCCAAATAAATTCCGATGATTAATGTGAATAAAACGATGGAAATAGTGCGCAGAGTGGATTTTTTTATTGTCAACGTGTCTTTTTTTGCCATCAGCTTCAACTAGTAATTATCGTGTTCGGTGATATTTAAGCATTTTTAAACTTCGCAGGAAACTTAAGTTTCCTGCGCACGGTGCAAGTTTTCCAGAAGGAAAACTGCAGCCGTTTTGCATCGCAAAACCGGCTTTTGCAGAAGCAAAACCTTTGTCTAAAAGTTTGATCAAACCGTTTTAAAGCTGGAAGATTAATATTCTTTGTGGACGTAAAGCAGGCCAGATATCACATAGCGGAAGAATCCGGCGGACAAACTGGTTCGTTGCTACGACAGGTGATATTGGGCGGGCAGGACGGTTTGGTCAATGTTCTGGGCATGATTCTTGGCGTTGCGGCCGCGACAAACGACTCAAAGATAATTATCATCGCAGGCTTAGCCGCAACAATGGCCGAATCGATATCAATGGCTGCGGTTGCTTACACTTCCTCAAAGGCTGAGAAGGAATATTATGCGAGGCAATTAAAACGGGAGAAAATGGAGATTGAGACTGTTCCCGGGATTGAACGCGAGGAAATCAGGCAGATATATTACAAGAAAGGTTTCCGCGGGAAACTTCTCGAAGACATCGTAAAAAAAATAACATCGAACAAAAAGGTCTGGCTTGATATAATGATGAGCGAAGAGTTAGGATTAACGGAATCGAAATCCAAAAAACCGGTAATGGAAGGTTTTGTCGTTGGCGTGTCTGCGATAATAGGCTCTTTGATACCGCTGGCGCCGTTCTTTTTCCTGCCTGTTGCGAATGCGATAATGTACGGCGTGGTTGTTTCGGCCGCATCGCTTTTCATTTTCGGCGCGGTAAAATCAAGGATAACTGTCGGGAACTGGTTCAAGAGCGGCCTTGAGCTCGCCGCTGTCGGCATAATTGCAGCGATCTTAGGTTATCTGATAGGTGTTTTACTGGGAAGTGTCTACTATTAAAATCATTTTTTCTCTTTTTTCAGCGTTGCCCAGTCCGCTGATATTACGGTTTTCAAGCCTTTGATGTAGTTGTAGCACTGCAAGGCGGCTTTTGCGCCGTCGCCTGCGCATATCACAATCTGCTTGAACGGCATGTTCGTAACATCGCCTGCGGCGAATAAGCCAGAAGTCTTGGTTTCACAAAGGTCGTTGATTATTATCTGCTTTAGCGCGTCGCGCTCGACGAAATCTTTTACAAAATCCGTCTTCGATTCGAAGCCAAGCTCGACGAATAAACCGTTGATTTCTATGCCCTTCGTTTCTCCCGGATTCATGCTCTGAACGACAACGGACTTTAAAAACTTGTCCCCCTTCGCCTCCTTTACAGAAGCGTTGATGAATTCCACGTTGCCTTTTTTCTTCAGGTTTTCAACGTCGTTTTCGTGGCCTGCGAACTTCGGAACTTTGTGTATAACGTAAACTTTCGAGCATATGTCGCTCAAAATTTCCGCGCCTTCAAGCGCTGTGTGGCTATTGCCGACGACGGCGGTTATTTTGCTCTTGAAAAGCGGGCCGTCGCAGGTGACGCAGTATGAAATTCCCTTGTTCGTGAACTCAATTTCGCCGGGCACGTTCATCAGCTTTGGAGTTTTGCCGAATGCTAAGATAACGGATTTGCAACGGTAAGCGTATTCGCTTGTCGTTACGCGGAAGTCTTTTTCGCCCAACTTTTCTATCTTTTCAACACCCTGGTAAAATATTTCCGCGCCAAAATCGATCGCCTGTTCCTCGAATTTTTTCATCATAACCGGGCCTTCGATTACGTCAATGCCCGGATAATTTTCTATGTGATTTGTGGTGTTCGTCTGCCCGCCAACGTCTTTTGTTAAAACAACGGTTTTCAGGTTTCTGCGTGTGGTGTAAATAGCGGCTGTCATGCCGGCCGCGCCCGCGCCCACTATGACAACGTCGTAAGCTTTTTCTTC
>JACQNY010000126.1 GCA_016202795.1 Candidatus Aenigmatarchaeota archaeon | reverse complement strand
TCATTGGCCGAGTCGGCGCGCACAATGTAACGATAAACTGACGGATTAATGCCCACGGGCGGGTTAACGGAAAGATAAATTGTTTCTTCGCCGCCGACCGGTAACACCACAATATTTTTGTCAAGGGTTATCCAGGACGAAAACGTTCCTGAATAGGAAAGCAAAAAGCTGTCGGCTTTGTTTTCCATGTTCTTAACCGTAACTGCGTACTTTGTAACAGAGCCGCTGAAACCTTCGGCCTGCGAAGGCGTAACCTTGACGTCAACGCCCGCAGCTGCGACAAAAGAAGATATGAATATCAAACAGACGAAAATAGATAAAAACAGGCTTTTGTTACCGAACAACTGATGCACCTATGTCTTTTTGGATTTTCCGGCATATAAGTTTTTTTAATCTAGCCAAGCATCAACAAAGCCACGACAAAATAGATAACTATGGTAAGTACGTCTGAAACCACTGTCGCTATCGGCCCGCTGCCTATTGCCGGGTCCGTACCCATTTTGTAGAACCAGTAAACAACTGCCAGTGACGAAAAAGCTGAAAACGCAAAGGAGACGACCATCGCACTTGCTATCACAAAACCTATGAAAGGCTGCTTCCAGAAAAAGGAAACAGCCGCGAATGTCAACACCCCGCAGATCAAGCTTATCACCAGGGATATAGCCATCTGTTTTGAAAAGTAACTAACTATCCTCAGATTTTTCCCGAGTATCGCAATGTCACGCACCATGAGCGTTTGCAATTGTGTCCCGATTGCATCGCTCATGTAAACTATGGTCGGCAGGAAAAAGGCCAGTATCAGGTATTTTTCCAGCGTCGCTTCAAGTGTGCCCAGGAAAACAGCGGTAACCATCATTGAGAAAAGCCCGACCAATAACCATGGCAACCGGCTTTCAATACTTTTGTAATAAGGAACTTCCAAAGTGTTCTCAAATTCCAGATGCGACTTGTGTATGCCTGCAAAATGTAGTATGTCCTCCTGCAAAGACCTGTTAAGTATTGCCATTATCTTATGGTTTGGTACAACACCCAAAAATTTGCCTTTGCTGACAACCGGAACGTCTTTAATCTTATGTTTAAGGGCAAGGTCAGAAACTTTTTCCTGGTCTGTTTCCGGCGAGACCGTAATCAGGTTCGTCTTCATTAGTCTGTCAACAACGACTTTCCTGGGACTGGAAAAAAGGTATTTCACTGAAAATACGCCTGCAAGCCTGCCGCGTTTATCAACCACATAGATGTAATCCACAGTTTCCAAGTTCTTGCTTTCGGCTGATAGCCTGTTAATTACGCTGCCAACCGTTTCGCCTAAACGGGCTACAGGCACGTTTGTTACCATCCTCCTGCCCGCGGAGTTATGCGGATATTTTTCGACGCCGAAGTACGGTTGCATAATAATAATCCGTTTCAACTACTAAAAAGCGAAATGTGGGGTCAGGGTAATATGCAAAGAAGTTCAATGGGTCAAATCGCTCTCAAGTCAAAAAAGCGGAATCCGCTTCAATCCAACCTTGTCGAACACTTTGTCCGAGCTTATGATCACGTCATTCATTGCGAACGCTGCGTGAAATGCGTCGAAAGTTGATAGCTTGTGTCGCGCCATGAACGCAGCAGCACGCAAAGCAACCTTTTTTTCCGCGTCTTCAAGCCTGCAAATCGGGACAATATTAGCGACCATTCTCTCTGGGTCCAGTCCAAACTCTCGCCCCACCATCAACGCCTCAACCACAGCGATCAACGAAGTCCACAACGAACCTCTTTGTGTTTTCAAAACCTTCTCAGCATCGCCTTTAAGCCAATCGTTCGGCTTAAGCAAAGCCAGCAAGAAGTCCACATCGGCGTACGGCAAAAACGATCACTTCCTATAACCGCTCTTCAAACTCCCGGTCGCTTCCTTTATTGCCCTTTCCCTGCCAACCCGTTTTAAGTCTGTAATAGTCAAACCTTTTGGCAGCTTCTTTCCCATTTCCGCAAGGTCTTTTAACGGGTCTTTTGAAACTGGTACGAGTACAACTTCGTTGGGCATGACAACTACATGGAACCTTCGTCCAAATTTCTCTATCACTTCGCTTCCGAGGCTGACCCGTCCGCGATCATCGCACACAGCCACTTCCTGCATAACATCACCAATAAAACATAGATGGGCAGGTTTATATATTTGTGGGTAAGATAGCACCGATTACCCCAAAGGGTGTTCAATGGGTCCGAATGGGATCGGGGTGATTTGAACACCCATATGAAGCTCTTTCTAAACCTTTCTTTTTCCCTTGAGGCTTTTTCTTTGGAAAGAAAAAGGCTCACCCAAAGCTCCTATGCTAAACCAGGTTACATCACGATCCCGTTTCTTACAAATAGGAAGCGTACCTTAAAAATAGATAATTATTCTTCCGTAAACATCCACTGCGGAATAGCTATAGGAGCGGGCTGGTTTTTCTTTGATAGCTCCAATCGGTAACGCGCGCTGTGGTGGGAATGCTTAATCCGTGTAAGCAACCGTATAGTCCTTACGT
>JACQNY010000121.1 GCA_016202795.1 Candidatus Aenigmatarchaeota archaeon | reverse complement strand
CTCCGGGGCAATTGGCGAAAGCCGTTTGAATACGCCAGCTCGGTCGGAACATCGAAAACAGAGCAAAAGAAAGAAGGCGTTGACCTTTACATTATCAAATTCTCCGAGGGGAACAAACTGGTCGGTTTTCTGAAAAAACGCTTCAAGCCGGAGGTAAAGGAATCCTCGTCGATGGCTGGCATGAAAGAGGGAAAACACATAAACAGGAAGACTATTATGCTTAGGTTCAAATAATATCTACTAACTATTCGGTTGTATTTGAGTGTTTTTATGGAAGAACAACAGGAGCGCGTTCGATTACCGCGGCAGGGCGAAATAATGGGTTTAGTTCTCGAGCTCCTTGGCGGCGATCGTTTCCGCGTTGATTGCAATGACGGAAAAGTAAGAATATGCAGGATACCCGGCAAGCTGAGAAAAAAAGTCTGGATACGCCCAAATGATACCGTGCTGGTTGAGCCGTGGAAAGTACAAGGCGAAAAACGCGGCGACCTGGTTTGGAGATACACGGGAACGCAGGTGTCCTGGTTAAAGAAACAAGGCTACATGAAGTGAAAGGTGATTCTCTGATCGAGCTTATCAGGCTGCCGGAAGAAAGAAAAGCCGTTGCGATCGGAAAGAATGCGGCTGTAAAAAAGCAGATAGAAAAATTAACTGAAACCGAAATAACCATTGATGATGACGTTAGGATCCAAGGGGAGCCTGTAGGCGTAATGGATGCAAAAAATATAATAACCGCGATCGGAAGGGGGTTTTCGCCCGATACTGCAATGAAACTCTCCGACGGCAACAAGTCATTGGAGGTCATAAGCCTTAACGAATACGGCCCAAAGAAAAAAATAACCCAGAAAGCGCGCATAATCGGAACCAAAGGTAGAACAAGAAAACTAATTGAGCAGTTTACAGGTTGTGATGTCTCCGTTTACGGAAACACCGTATCTATAATCGGCGACTGGGAATCCGTTGATTTGGCAAGACAAGCAATCATGCGTCTGTTAACCGGTAAATCGCATTCTACGGTTTACAAATTCCTGGAAAAAAATTTTAAACCGAAAGGGACTTTACCATGACAAAATGGCCGGGTGCAAACGACAAGGAAACTCTGAAAAGACAACAGATAACAGTGGATAATGTCGTCAAGTTCGGCAGAGGTAAAAGCATTCTAAATGTGGGCGACACAAGAAAAGGCTACATGACAAAAGAGTTTGTGGAAAAAGGATTTGACGTAACCACGATAGACATATTCGACGATGCCGACATAATAATGGATTTTGACGGCAAGGAATTTCCCGGCGAGTTAAAAGGTAAATTTGATTTTGTAGTTACGGGGGAAATAATCGAGCATCTTGTTTACACGGACACTTTTCTAGAACAAATTTACAAATGCCTGAAACCGGGAGGCGTTTTAGTTTTGTCTTTCCCGAACATATGCTGCCTGAAAAACAGAATAAAAATGCTGTTCGGAAAATTTCCAACCTACGGGGCGGCGAAGCTCGTACATCCTGAGATGCACGACGACGACAAGTTTCATGTGCGTGATTTCAACCTTGACAAGATAAAAGAGTTTCTGCGCGACCATAAATTCAAGATAACGGGCGTTTCCACAAACGGAATTTACGTTCGTGACGTATTGCTGCTGCCCGGTTCGCTGTGCCCGCCGACGCTGGGAAATCAGGTGATAGTCACGACAACCATCGGATAACGCTGCCGAATTTTATATACTATTACCCCTTATAATTAAGGGATGTAATAATTAAGGGATTTTTTTGAGTGACAAAATGCCCGACAAGGTTGAAAAAGTAAAGAGCGCCGAAGAGCTGTCTCGCGATCAACGAGAGATTTCTGTCTCTGAATTTTTTGAAAAGAACCGCCACCTTCTCGGCTATGACAACAAAGTAAAAGCCTTGCTGACCGTTGTGCGCGAGGCTGTTGACAATTCTTTGGACGCGTGCGAGACTGCGCGCATAGTTCCTGACATAAAAGTTTCTGTTAAACCTGCAAAAGATATTAAAGACAGATATGTGATATCGATTGAGGATAACGGTCCTGGGATAGTCAAAGAAAACGTAGGAAGAGTTTTCGGTAAATTATTGTTTGGCTCTAAATTTCACAAACTGCTCCAAAGTCGTGGGCAACAGGGCATCGGGATATCAGGCGCGGTTCTTTACGCCCAACTGACAAGCGGCAAACCTTCAAAGATAACATCCTCAACTGGTGATGGAAAAACTCACCACATGGATTTAATGATAGACACATTCAAAAATGAACCAGAAATCCTTAAAGAAGAAGTTAAAGAAGGCAAGGTTTGGCACGGAATCAGGGTTGAGATGGAGGTGGAAGGAAAATATGTTGAACACCAACAATCTATACCAGAATATCTTAGGCAGACTGCGATGTCAAACCCTTATGCTGAAATAATTTACGACGGGCCTGATGAAAAAATAAAATTTGAACGGTCTGCAAAAAACCTTCCGCAAGTGCCCAAATCGATAAAACCCCATCCCCATGGCGTAGAGATAGGCATACTAAGAAGGATGTTAAAAACGACTGACGCAAGAACACTTGCCGGATTTCTTACTACGGACTTTTCTCGTGTGGGCCAAAGCTCGGCCAAAGAAATAATACGCGTGGCTAAATTCGACGAGAACGTGAGTCCGAAAAATATAGACGGACCGCAGGTTGAAAAATTGTTCCAGGCGATACAGCAAGTTCAACTAATAAAACCGCCGCTGGATTGTTTGTCGCCGCTGCGCGAAAAATTAATTGAAGAAGGCCTGAAAGAACAATTAAGACCTGAATATGTGGTTGCGATAACAAGACCGCCTGATGTTTATCGTGGAAACCCGTTCGAAATAGAAGTCGCCTTGGCTTACGGCGGCGAATTACCGCATGAGTCGATCGCAACATTGTACAGGTTCGCCAACCGTGTTCCATTGATGTACCAGGCAGGCGACTGCGCTTTGGCGAAAGCGGTGAGCGAAATTGAATGGCGACGTTACGGTTTAGACCAAGCCTCAAGCGCCGCACTTCCCACGGGCCCGATTGCAATATTCGTGCACATAGCGTCGGTTTGGGTGCCTTTTACATCAGAATCGAAAGAAGCGATCGCCTCTTATCCGGAAATAATCAAAGAGGTAAAACTCGCGCTTCAAGAGGCTGGACGAAAGCTAAGCATTTACGTGAACAAGAAGAAAAAAGCCGGCGAGGCGGCGATGAGGATAAGCCTGTTTGAAAAATACATACCAGAAGTTTCCGATGCGTTGGCAAGATTGAGCGGCGCTGACAAACATAAAATCGCCTCGAAGCTTGAAAATATGTTAAAGAAGGGAAAAATCGTAATAGAGGACACTGAGGAATCTAAAGAGGACGTTAAACAAAAAGAGGATGAATAAATGGCAGGCGAAGCGGTTAAAAAACTCGATAATCTGGGAAAGAAACTGGTCAAGGACATAGACGAGGAGAAAAACCCGTCGATGACAATTCCCCTGAGGGCTTTATCAAACGTCGTGTTCGACCGCCAAGATAAAACCCTAAGAATAGGCGATAAGACTTTTGTAAGATCTTTTTTTAATGTTGCGCACGCGAGGAAATTTTTGCAAACAGTAGAGGTTGGCGCGATAAGCAAGGATTTGTTGAACAACAACAAGCATGCCTCGCTAAGAGACGTGTTCTATATGGCTAAACGGACAATCCCGAACACGAAGATAAACGTTGTTGATGAGCAACAAGAGTCCGATAACGCGGTCGAAGATTTGGAAATGATAACCGGCTCGTGGCGCGAGCAATTGCATATTAATGCGAACAAGCTTGGCGCTGTCGCAGGAAATGTAACCGTAGAAGACGCCGGAGACACGATTGACTGGTCTAAATTAGGATCAGGAGGCTGGTCGATACCTTCGAACATAGAAGAGTTAAAATTCAAAAAAGTCGACGCGAAATATGTCATTTACATGGAAAAAGCGGCGGTATGGGAGCGGTTAAACGAAGACAAGGTCTGGAAAAAATTAAACTGCATAATAATATCCTCGCAAGGAAAAGCGACCCGAGGGATAAGAAGGATGCTGCAGATATTGTCGACGCAGTACAAATTACCGATATATGTGCTGACAGACTTTGATCCCTGGGGAATCTACATATATTCCGTGTTAAAATTCGGTTCCATTAACCTTGCCCACATTTCAGACCGGCTGTCCGTGCCGGATGCACGCTTCCTTGGAATAACCGCGGACGACATAGAAAAATACGACCTGAAAAAGCATTTCATCAATTTCAAGGACGTTGATTTTTCCAGATTAGAGCAGATAGGCTCGTATGACTGGTTCAAGAACAACAAGGACTGGCAAAGGCAATTCAAGATGATGAAGGACTGGAAAGCGAAAGCTGAGATACAGGCGCTGTCTGCGCGCGGAATATCATTTATTTCCGACAAATACCTGCCAGATAAAATAAAGAACGAGGACTGGCTGGACTAGAAACCTGCACAGTTTCATAGCGCGCGAGGCAATGTTGATACAATGAGAAAAATAAAACACTACGGGCACATCAGCATCAAGTTTTTGGACGTAATGTTTGGAGCCATAATAGCCATAGGGTTTGGCCAGTGGTTTGCGGTAAGCGACCGCGCGACCGTTTTCTTCGCCGCTTTCCTGTTTGCGCACATCATGCTGATAGAAATCTGGATAAATTATGATCCTACCGTGCGTAAATTCCCTACGAAAAACCCTTATTTCCTGATCCTGGACCTTGCCCTGATATTCAACATGTCTTTCCTCATCTATTACAGCATGTTTGACCTGCAAAAATTCCTCATGTCAATAATAGCGCTCAAAGTCGTTGGCGGCCTGTGGGCTGAACGACCTCTGAAAGAGTACAAAATCAGGGGCTCTAACCTGTCTTACCTGAAATACATAAGAAAGAGAAACTTGCTGGAGACGGTCCCGTTTTTATTCCTATACCACTTGGCCGGCAGGCTTGACCCTTCCGTCCTGTTGACTATGATAGTTTTTGTCTGGCTTGCATTCAGGGTGTATGACGCGGCCAGGGTGGAAAACATCATAAAATCGGACGCGGCCTGACTGGTTGGACCGAGCTATTTAACCTTACACAGGATAAACTAGTTTCTAGTGTTGCCCCGGTAGCTCAGTAGGTTGCTTGACGTATACTTCGTATACGCAGTCTGCAAAGAGCGCATGGCTGTTAACCATGAGGTCGGTTGTTCGAGTCAACCCTGGGGCGCACTTGTTTTTTTATTTAATTTGTTACGATTTTTCGAAGAACGCATTTAAAGCGTTTTTGGTATAATATCCTTTGACCTTTATGCCAAAACCGCACATCAACGTCGTCTTTGTCGGGCACGTGGATCATGGAAAATCCACTTTAGTCGGACGGATCCTTTACGATTCCGGAAAAATCCGCGAGGACGAGATGAGCAAATTAAAGGCGATTGCGAAAGAAGTTGGCAAGGAGACGTTTGAATTCGCTTTCGTGATGGATGTTACGAAAGAAGAAAGGGAACGAGGCGTTACTATTGAGATCAACTGGAAAGAAATCGACACGCCAAAAAACCATATAACAATTATCGACGCGCCGGGTCACCGCGATTTTATAAAAAACATGATTACAGGCGCGTCGGATGCGGACGCCGCGGTTTTGGTCGTTGACGCAGACGCAGGTTTGCAGCAGCAGACAAAAGAGCATTTGTTTTTAACCAGAACGCTTGGGATAGACCAGTTGGTTGTTGCTGTGAATAAAATGGATAAAGTCGGATACGCTAAGGACAAATTTGAAAAAATAAAAAACGAGATTGAGAAACTTGCGAAACTGGTCGGATACCAAAACATTAATTTTATTCCTGTTTCTGCGTATGCCGGCGACAACGTTGTGAAGAAGTCGGAGAAATTAAACTGGTATAACGGGCCGACGCTGTTTGAGATGCTTGACAAGTTGAAAGAACCTGAAAAACCTTTTGATAAGCCGTTGCGAATGCCTGTCGATAAAGTGTACAGCATCAAAGGAATCGGTGTTGTTCCGATCGGCCGCATAGAGACAGGCAGGTTGAAAATTGGCGATACGGTTGTTTTCGAGCCGTCGAATGCGCGCGGCGAAGTAAAATCCATCGAGATGCACCATAAACAGTTGACCGAGGCGCAGCCCGGAGACAACATAGGATTTAACGTGAAAGGCGTCGACAGCAAACAAGTTAAAAGAGGCGATGTGATGGGAACGCCATCGAATCCGCCAACTGTTATTACGACAAAAGGCTGGATCGAAGCGAAAATTGTTGTTTTAGACCACCCGAACGGCATATTGACAGGTCATGTTCCGTCGATGTTTGTTCATACAGCCGATGTTCCTGTGCGCATAATCGAAATTGTGAGCAGGATCGATCCGGCATCGGGGCAGGAAGTGGAAAAAAACCCGAAGGTCGTTAAAACTGGCGAGGCTGCCATTTTGAAAATGCAGCCCCTTGTTCCTGTTGTCATTGAAAAATCTTCCTTGATCCCGCAATTGTCGCGGTTCGCGCTTCGGGAAGGCGGCATGACAATAGCCGCCGGCGTTTGCACGGAAATAAATAAAGGCTAGCTGCTAGAAACAGATGCTTAATAACTAGACATACACATTGTGTATGTCAGTTTCCAATGCATCTGTTTCAGTTACCGGCTGAAACATATGCCATACGGAAAGCATATGTTTCTAGTTAAAGGGGTTCGTAGCTCAATCCGGGAGAGTACACGGCTGAAGCCCGTGCTGTTGGGGGTTCAAATCCCTCCGAACCCAAAAAATTTCAAATCTGCAAGCTCCGTTTTCAATCTTTGTGAATATTACTACTGCAACGCCCTAACGGGCTTGAGAACAAAACATTTGGCAGGCGTTCCTTCCAGCACAAGCTCAAGGGCACGGTGTGCGCTGGAGCCGACAACGACTCTTTGTTTGTTGATCTTACGGCAGATGCAAACGACGCGCTCGCCCTGAATGCCGTCGTTGACGCCTGTGAGAATCATGAAGTGACCTTCTTTTCTTTGATAAGCTCTTCTATGATATTTATTGCGGTCTCGATGTCTATCCCAAGTTCGGACGCAACCTCGTCGGCATAGACGTTTGGTTTCTTCTCGATAATCTTTAGAATTTCGGATTTTATTTTGGCGGTATGAAGTTTCTTTGGAACAACGAACTCGAATTCGCGGAGTTTTGAGCGCACTGCGTCTCTTAGGAAATCCGCTACGTTGAGATAGTAGCCAAGCTTTACCAACTTCTCCAATCTTTCACGTTCGGTCTCTGCCAACCTCACACCGGACACTGCTTCCATTCAAAATTAATG
>JACQNY010000120.1 GCA_016202795.1 Candidatus Aenigmatarchaeota archaeon | reverse complement strand
GTGTCCTGCCTGTGATTTTATTTTTATTTTTTTAAAAAAATTACTAATATAAAACTTTATCTGTTTACTTACATTGAATGGCAAGCCCGACTTTCCATGAAATTTCAACTGCCAAGAATATTCTGGTGACGGCAACAACTTTGATGGATATGGAAAACGCTGCGCAACTGGCAGCGCGGGAAAAAGACTTGTCCGTTATTGATGAATTTGTCTGCCAGCGCGCGTCTTCTGTTGAAGCGCATGAAGCTGGTATGCTCAGGCATTTGGGGGAAAAAACCAAGCGGCAAATGACCACAATCTCAGACATTCGCCTAACCGACGGCGAATTGTTCGATGCGTTATTTGGTATCGACTTGCCTCCGGGCGCGCGGATCGAAAAAAAACCGTATGTAATACAATTTTCCTTGTACGATAGAGATTATGAACGAACCTGTCTCGTAGCTGGGATGAAACCCAGTTACGCCGACTCCGAGGGCCTTTGCCCGACACCAAGAGATATCAGACCGGAAATGCGCGAAATTTTGGGAAACTCGATAACAATGGTACGTGTATCGAAAGAACCGATAGTCACGCAAAAAGAAGCGTGGTCGGGTGTAAGATTCCCGATAATGGGCATAAAAAGAAATTTTTACGCGCGCACGCCATCCGGATTGAAGAGGCTTCCTGTAGAATATGAGGAAAAACCGGACCCTCTAACCGCAAGGCACGAAGAACTTCACGGCTACCAAGCCATGATGATCGACTCCGGTTATATTCCGGACACAGGATTGCTGGAGTGCGATCTTTTTGAGGAAGAGGCTGCAGAATGCATACCCGAAGCGGAAATGGGAGCAAAGCAAAAAAGGTCATGTTTGATTCATACGTCGTATTTTGATGAGCATGACCTGCGTGAAAGCAGAGCAAACCTGCCTGCGCTGGCCAGAAAGATGATCCCAAACAAGCCCGGCGATGCGAGAAAGCTTGTGGCGCAGCGCGACAGGAACGAATACGCGTTGTTTAGAGTTTACGAGTCTGCGGGTGCTGAGTTAAAAAAACTTGTCGGCTGGGCACTTCATTTTATGGATTTCTACAATGCGCACAGGATAATACCTGCGATGCGGGCGGTTTACGAAACAACGTAAACGATTAAAAATTATCCGGCAATCTTGATAATTTGATGTCGTAATAAATTATCATCGCTATTGAGTATGCAAGATTGACTGTGACGAGCGAAAGCCACAGGTACGGGCCGATGACGCCTGTCTGCATGTATCTCATCCCTATGCCAGGGACAAATCCTAAAATAATGGAAAAATTAAGCAACGCCATTATCTTGAAATCGATTGACGCTTTTTTAACCGAATACTTAAGGACGCAATAAAAACCCGTGATAACCAGAACCGCAGACAAAAACGGCAGCGCAAAAACCCCATACGACAAAAAAGCGACAGAAAATGTAAAAAATGCAATAAGAAAGACTGAAATAAACAGCGTCGCCCATGTATGGACCTGTTGTAGCTTATCCATAACATAATCCTCTGAGCCCTTCCAGTTAAAGGTTTTGCTTATAAATCAGTTAGGATTCATGTATCTATGATCAAGGCCGTCATCTTCGATTTAGATAACACACTGATGGATTTCATGGCCACAAAGAAAGCGAGCTGCGACGCCGCGATTGATGCGATGATAAAAGCTGGTTTGAAAACGCCAAAAAAACGGGCGTGGAAAATTTTATTCTATTTGTACCGTAAAAAAGGCATAGAGTACCAGACCGTATTCAAGCCGTTCTTGGAAAAGACAATGGGAAAAGTGGATTACAAAGTAATGGCCGCAGGCATAATAGCGTACCGCAAAACAAAAAACACCATGCTGAAAACTTATCCGAACGTTAAACAAGTTTTAAAAAAACTGCGCAAAAATTACAAACTCGCCATACTTTCCGACGCGCCCGTCCTGCAGGCATGGACCAGGCTGGTTGAAATGGGTTTGGAGAATTTTTTCGATACAGTGGTCACTTATGACGACACGCACAAGGCGAAGCCACACCCTAAGCCTTTCAGGAAGACATTAAGAAAATTGAACGCTAAACCCGGGGAAGTTGTTATGGTAGGGGACAACCTTTTGCGCGATGTAAAGGGTGCAAAAATGCTGGGGATAAAAACCGTCTTAGCGTCGTATGGAAACGTAAATGCAAAAAAAGCTGAAATAAAACCAGACGCGGAAATAAACGATATAAAAGAGCTCCCAAAAATTTTGGAAAATCTGTAGCAATGTCTTTATTAATTATGTTTTTCATGTGATGGAAATGGAAAATGTCAAGGAACGGTCGCTAAAACTTCACGAGGAAAACCGGGGAAAGTTATCTGTAAATGTTAAAATGAATGTGCGCAGCAAGGACGACCTCGCTTTGGCGTACACGCCAGGCGTAGCCGAAGTATCGCGCGTTATTTCCGGTGATAAAAACAAAGTTTATGATTACACGATTAAAGGCAATGCCGTCGCTGTCGTGTCCGACGGAACAAGGGTTCTTGGTCTTGGCGACGTCGGGGCCGAAGCGGCTTTACCGGTAATGGAGGGCAAATGCCTGCTTTTTAAAAAACTCGCAAACATCGACGCGTTCCCTATATGCCTAGCGACAAAGGACGAGGATGAAATAGTTAACATTGTGAAAAACATAGCTCCGGTTTTCGGCGGGATAAATTTGGAAGATATAAGCTCACCAAAAGTTTTCAGAATTGAAAAACGCTTAAAAGCCGAGCTGGATATTCCGGTTTTTCATGACGACAACCACGGCACAGGCATAGTTATCATGGGCGCGTTCCTAAACGCTATAAAACTGGTAGGCAAGGAAGTTTCGCAGATAAAATTGGTCTTGAACGGCGCTGGCTCCGCGGGTATATCAGCCGTACGCATGGCCGCAAGCATGGGCGTTTCGGAAATAATCGTGTGCGACTCTAAAGGCGCGATTTACGATGGCCGGGAAGATATTAAAAACACGTACAAGGAAGAAATTGCAAAAAACACAAACCGGAAAAAACTCGATGGCCTGCTGTCGGACGTTGTTCAAAACGCTGACGTGCTGATAGGCCTTTCCGCAGCAAACGCTTTCAAACCGGAAATGATAAAATCCATGTCCCGCGACCCGATTGTGTTCGCGCTGGCTAATCCGACCCCTGAGATAATGCCTGCTGATGCGAAAAAAGCTGGCGCGAAAATTGTTGCAACCGGAAGGTCGGATTTTCCCAACCAAGTTAATAATGCTTTGGCATTCCCCGGAATATTCAGAGGCGCATTAGATGTTCGAGCCACCATAATAAACGACGAAATGGAAAACGCGGCTGCAAACGCAATAGCTAGTATTATAAAGGATCCAGCCTACGACAAAATACTGCCCGATGTTTTAGACTGCCGTATCGCACCGGCCATAGCCAAGGCCGTAGCGTATGCCGCGATAAAAACAGG
>JACQNY010000128.1 GCA_016202795.1 Candidatus Aenigmatarchaeota archaeon | reverse complement strand
TGGCCACGACTCGGAGAGAAGTCCTGAAGCCGAAAAAAAATTCGATACCCTAGTAGATGAAACATCAAGAGTTGTCAAAGTAGGATGTCAGGTTACAATTATACCCGTCCCTCATTACATGGAAGAAGAATACCCGAATGGAATGACAGTAGAGAGAACTGGTTGACCACTAACGCCGCTCTCTCGCAATCCTCAGCAACTGCAACCAAACTTTAACTTTTATGCAAAATTCTTCCGCGTCCATGTAATCCGGTTCTTCAATGATCATTTGCCGGAACACGTAAGGTAACTGCGGATCTTCGATGGCGAATTTCTTTAATTGCGTGAGGTTGACTTTCATCTGGTCGATATAGACCCGAGGGCTAATAAAGGTGAGGCGGGGCGTGCCGCGCGCACTCGCATGTTATGTTGGCGATGACCAAAAAGTTATGAGTTTTCCAGATCTTCTGAATACTTCTTGAGCTGGTTTGTCTGAAAGAAATTGCTCTAGTTTGTTCTTCGCAGCAAAAAGGTATTGGACATGATCCATAACAACTAACCCAACCATCAACACAACCACAGACATACTACTGGCCAGTGACGGGTTAGAGTCGACGATAAATGAATACGCGATAAATGCAAGAACGAAAATTCCTAAACTAGTAAAGACGTTCTTTTCAAACATTATTTTCGCGTTTTCCATCACATCAATTGCCTTGAGATTAGCCGGTATATCTTTGATCATGATCTCATGCCGTTTATTTTTGGATGTAGCGTTCTTGTAATCTTCAAGCAGAGTGTCGATGTTGCTCTCCACGCGTTTTTTAACATCTGCATCATGGTCGGTTATGTATTTGTAAAAAATTAGCTTCCCCCAAGCCGTCACCAGTCCGATAAAGGCCACGACAACTGCTGCTAGTTCTATCTGAACCATGTGCTTAGATTTGCCTACGAAGGATAAATATATTCTCGGCTGCTTCACGCCCGGCAACCTCCCCCGCTCCTGTTTAATAGCCACCAGCTCTATGAATAGAAAATGAAATTTGAAAAACGATTTCGAAGAGAAGACGCGGTTAGGGCTCCAACCTGAACGGGTTCGGAACCAGTAGGACTTGAACCCGCATCGAGTAGAAATAGATATAGGGCCCGGCGGGATTTGAACCCGCACCCGAAGGTCCGAAGCCTTCCGCGCTAGTCCTGGTTACGCCACGGGCCCGTTTTAGACCGAAGCAGATGCGTACTAAATAACATCTGCTTTTAATAATCAAAGCCGCCGCTTTAATAACCGCCTTATCTCTTCCGGGTCTGCGGAGCCTTTCGTGATCTTCATGACCTGTCCTACAAGATACTCGAAAGCCTCCTTCCTGCCCGTTTTGTAGTCGTTAACAGCCTTCTCGTTTTTATCCAGTATTTCCTTTATTATTGTGTTCAAATCCCCGAATTCCAAAAGCCCTAGGTTTTCGATTATCTTTTTCGGATCCGCAGGCCGCAAGACCATCTCGCGCAACGCTAATTCAGCGGCGCGCTCTGTTATTTTCCCTTTCTCCAGCATTTTCAATAATGCGGCTAATTGCTTTTCCGTTATCTTTGAGCCTCGCAGCGTCATGTTGTTGTAATTTAATGTTTTCTTTAACTGGCCGACAAACCAGTTCGAAGCTAGAATTGGATTAACGAATTTCGAAACATTCTCAAACATGTCCGCAGCATACGGATCAGAAACTATATTCTCAGCATTTTGCCCGGATAATTTGTACAATTTCACAAATCTCGCAGCTTTTGACTGCGGCAATTCTGGCAAGGTTTTTTTAATCTTTTCGACAAGTTCTTTCTTTATCAGCAAAGGCGGTATGTCCGGGTCCGGCATGTGGCGGTAGTCTTCTTCTGTTTCTTTTTTCCGCGAAGGCGACGTCAATATCATCTTCTCGTCAAAGTGGCGCGTTTCGCGTTCGACAGTTTGGTTTCTTCTGATCAGGTCTTCCTGTCTCGTTATCTCGAATGATAGCGCTTTCTCAACATTGCGGAACGAGTTGATGTTTTTAATCTCGACTTTGTTTCCGTTGTTTAATGAGATGTTCGCGTCTATTCGCATGGTCCCTTCTTCTTTTTTCGTGACGTTCAAATAGTCTAGTATCGAAGCTAACTTCTCCAGCCATTCTCTCGCATGCGGCGGCGAATCGAATACAGGGTCTGTTGTTATTTCTATCAGCGGCGTGCCCGATCTGTTTAAATCAACAAGCCCTTCACGAAGGAAAAAGCGTCCCGGATCCTCCTCCAAATGGACTTCGTGTATTTGGACATTGTTTAATTCGCCTTCAACGCCTATCGATTCCGACGTGCGCTGATAACCGCTCGGCAAATCCGGATAAATGTAATGTTTCCTGCGTACCTGCACAGGTTTGCCAACAATTATTTTGCAATTAAGCGCGATTGCGATTTTAATAACAGCATTCAAAGCTTTTTCATTCAATCCAAAAGGTTTCGAGCCCGGTTGTCCCGTGCATACCGGGCATATCGACTTGTTCGGTTCGGCATCGCGGTAATCTGTTGGGCACGAACAAAATAACTTTGATTCCGTGTCAAGCTGTTCGTGTATTTCCAAACCTATTTTGACGCCTTTCATTTTGACGCACCCTCATAAGCTGCCGCAGCCGCAAGGATCTTTACTTCCTCGCCAGCGTTTGCGTGCAGCTGCATTCCAATTGGTAGTCCGCTGACATTCAACGGAATTGACGCTGCTGGTAAACCGGATAAATTCGCCGAGACGGTAAGTATGTCGGCCAAATACATCTCAACCGGATCTTTTATTTTCTCGCCTAGTTTGAATGCTGTGAAAGGCATCGTGGGTCCGATTAAAAGATCGCACTTTTTCAGCGCCTGGATCATTTCATGTCTTATCGTTTCGCGGGCTTTTAATGCGGTCGAGTACCATTTGCCGCGGAATTCTTTCATGGTTATGTAAGTGCCGAGTAGTATGCGCCTTTTCACTTCTTCGCCAAGCGCGCTGCGGCTTTCCGCCACAGTGTCGTTAATATCTTTCCCATCCTTGCGGAATCCGTACTTCAAACCGTCAAATTTTTGCATTGCCGACGAAAACTCGGCGAACATGTTTAAGTAATAGGTAGGGACAGCAATCGCCGTTTTCGGCACAGAAACTTTAACAATGTTTGCGCCCTCGTTTTTTAAAATTTCTATCCCGTCACGCACGTTTTTTTCTATGGCGTGCTCGCAGCCTTCGAAAAACTCTTCAACCACGCCGATTTTCACGCCTGTTATTTTTTGTTTAACGAACTTTGTGTAATCCTGCTGCGTTCCTGTTACAGTGTTGTCCATTTTGTCAGAACCGTTTATCACAGACAAGATCAAAGCCGCATCAGAAACGTTTTTCGTAACCGGGCCAATCTGGTCCAAACTCATCGCCATATCCACTAAACCATAGCGCGAAACTGTTCCGTACGTTGGTTTAAAGCCAAACACGCCGCAGAACGACGCCGGGCAGCGTATCGATCCGCCGGTATCAGAGCCTAATGAAACGTCGGACAAGCCTGCTGCGACAGATGTAGCAGATCCGGCAGAAGATCCTCCGGGAACCCTGCCTGTGTCGTGCGGGTTTAGCGTCGGGCCGAAATAGCTCGTTTCGCCGGACGCGCCGCATGCGAACTCGTCCATATTAACTTTTCCGATAATCAAGCCGTCTTCAGCGATGATCCGCTTCACAACAGTCGCGTCGTAAGGCGAAATGTAATTTTCCAGCATCTTCGACGCGCACGTTAACCGCATTCCGGAAACGGCAATGTTGTCTTTTATCGAAAAAACGTAGCCTGCTAACCTGCCGGCTTTGCCGGCATCGATTTTTTTCTGTATTCTTTCCGCGTCGTTCTCTGCGTGCTTGTTTATCGATATGAACGCGTTTAATTTGCTTTTCGATATGTTGGCAAGGTACGAATTGACCTTTTCATTAAGTTTCATTTCGACCCCTTCGGCACTTTGTACAGTTTATTTTCCTTGTCAGGCGCGTTGTCGAGTATTTTTTCAGAAACTGTAAAATCTAGAACACTTTCGTCCTTTCTAAGAACAGCGCTTTTCTCTTCCTCTTCAAACTCTTCAAGCTTCTCTTTGTGCAGCTCTGAGAATTGTTCTAAAATGCCGTCAAAGTCCCTGCTGAAATCGGAGATTTCTTCGTCGGTTAAGTTGAGCCTCGCGACGTCAGCGACTTTCTTTATAGTGTCTTTGTCCATATTACCGCCTAATAGTATTTGAGAATTCAGAATAAAAACATCAGCACTTCTTCAATTGTCCCGGTCTCGGCTCGTAACACGTTCCTTCCTCTAACAAATCGTTAACGACCTTGTCAAATGTTTTCTCGTCGACAGCGGATTTGGCCATTAATTCCGAGTATGCGACGCCTTCGCCTTTGTCTAACTCTGTTATAATGTTTAAAACAGCCTTTTTCGCTTCCTCCGAAATGTCTTTTTTAACTTCAGCCACAGGCGCCGATAAAAATTCCAGTAACGATTCAGCATCCTCTTCGCTCATCTCGCCTTTGACGGATTCCATAACCTTATCAGGCGCGTATTTTTTCAACGCAGCCGAAATTATCTCGTTCTTCCTTTTCCAGTCCATGTACTGCTTGACAAGTTCCAACCTTCGTAAGGATTCAAAATTCGGGTCAATTATTTTTATCACAATCTCAGGCGCCATGTAGATCTCGTCATTGTATTCGCGCACCTTGCCTATCACGTCGACAGAATCGCCCAAATTAACATTGTCAAAAAATTTCGTGGATCCGAACGACTTTGCCCGCATCGTTTCCGTACCGTCGTCAATCGTGACAGACGCGAAGTTTTTGTCCTCGGAAACGAATTTATTGACAACCGTGGCGATTATTCGCGCGCGCGACACTTTCATTCCAAACGGCGTCATTATGTAACCGGGTGTCATGCCTTCAGCCGGCTTGTAGCGTCCTTTGACTACGTCGATTATTCTTGCTTTTTTCGCAGTCATTCTTTTTTTCGTGTCCGTAACCATAGTTAAACCTTCTGCAAATGTTTGTATTTCGGCTCCATTAACTGGCCTTCGCGCTTTAGCCGCTCAATAACTTCCATGGAGTCTGATTCATTTATACCTTCATTCTCCGCCGCAGATAGCACGTCTTCGATCGGGATTATCTTGCCGATCTCTTTTGTGAGCGAATCAATAATGTCTATCATTATTCTTATCTTGTTTCTCTGGCTTGATGACGTACCGCTCTCTATTTTATCTATATCTATAAGGCCCGTGTCCTTGTCCAATCCCAATTGCTGCAACGACGTCTGCAAAATTTTTATGGCGCGGCGGGCGTCGTCCTCCGTAACTACGGGCGACAGTCGTATTTTAGCCGATGCCTCTGCAAGGCGGATCATCGCCTCGTACTGGCGCGGCGTTATTGAAATCGGCCCGCGCTGGACGTATTTCGATCTTGTGTCTATGTAGAATTTTTTTATTATTTCGCCGACTTCGGCTGTCATTTTAGGAAAACAGTTTTTTCTCGCATACGCCACATACTTGCGCAAAAGTATCGGATCAATAATCGGTTCGCCCTCCGGAAAACTTTCCGCTGTGCGACTTTTCATTATATGGTCTGCGAGTTTCGTGTCCCTTTCCACGTCCGGCACGTCGAACAATGCGAACTTCAAATCGAACCTGGATAAAAGCGTTTCCGGAACTGTAACTTGGTCGGCAATCCCTTTCATAAAATCGAACCTTCCGAATTTCGGGTTCGCCGCGGCTAACACGGCAGTTTGCGCAGGCAGCGTCGCCATTATCGAAGCTTTCGAAATACTTATCGTTTGCTGCTCAAGCGCTTCGTGTAATGCGACCTGGTCGCTTTCATGCATTTTTTCAAACTCGTCGATATTGCACACGCCTTTGTTCGCGAGCACCATCGCACCCGCCTCAAGAACCCAGCCGCCGGAAAACTGTTCGTCTTTTATGACAGACGCCGTCAGACCGACAGCCGTCACGCCTTTACCGGAAACATATTTCCCGCGGTTTGCAAGTTTTGAAACAAGCTTCAGCAACTGGCTTTTTCCCGTGCTCGGCTCGCCGATTAACAGAATATGAATATCGCCTCGTATTCTTGTGCCGTCTTTCATAATATGCGGCACACCGCTGAACAATTGGTATGCGATTGCCTCTTTAATTTCGCGCAGGCCGTAAGTTGACGTCGCTATCGAATCGATCACTTTTTCGTATATGTTCGGATCCTTCGAAAATTCGATTATCTTTTGCTCGTCTTCGGGCGTTATTTTTAAATCCGACGCGTCTATCTCCGTTGTTTCGACATGGTTGGCCGCTAAAAGTATGTCTAATTGTACAGAGCGCTTTCCTTTCTGCGTCACTTTTGTGACTTCTTTTAATATCCCTGTAATCCTTAACCTGTTTCCGGCGTCCGTTTTCGGGCGCATTTTCGGCGACGTCAAATCGTCGCGAAGGTAAATGTTCAATTGCGACGGCTTCTCGCCTTCCGTCGATTCAAACGTCTCTTCGATCTGTATCCAGCGCGTATCCACGAGTTTCTTGTCGAACAGTTCGAAACGCCCTTTGTATCCGCAGTCGCAGCTGATTGGTTTTTTCATGGCCCTTTCATTCTGTTCCAGGAAAATTCTCGTATTGCATTGCGGGCATGTCCAGATTGTCGTTGCGATCTCGGGAAGTATTTCCGAAGAGCGTCGCACAGTTCCCTCAACAGAAACAAATTGCCCAATGTGATGTGAACGAAGATGACGGATCGGGATGCACGCAAACTCCGGAAGGTTTCGGAACCGGAATTTTATTTCAACAGTGTCCGGCAAATCGATTTCTTTTATAGCCTGCTCAAAAATCTTCAGCGTATCTTCAGGCTGGTACAATAGTTTTTCCGATAGGGGCGTGTCAAACTCGTCCAGGATTTTAAAATCTATTTCCAGGAACTGCAATCCGTCGCGGACGGTTTCCAAAAGGTTTTGGTAGTATTTTTCCCGTAAGAAGTGCACGAACTTTTTGCTGATTTCTTCTTTTTCCATCAAATCACTTCATTTTTGTATTTTATCACTCGATTATTTTTGAAAATCAAGTGATTTGCCAAATCCCTTTTTGGAAACTATAACACAACTACGACTGCTGCATTTATACCACGATCGTTGCGACCCCGTCGTTTCGACTGGACGTAAAATACGGATAGCAGAAAACGTTTATTATGGGACCCCAATCAGGGTTCCGATATGATAAGAAAGAGGTTACTTTAGCGCCTTAATGGATTTTAACTTCTCATGGAGCTTTTTGACTGCCCTGTTTACATCGCTTATTGTGCGGCCGCCTGTGCAGACGATTTTTCCCGAACCAAAAAGAAGGAACGCAACCCTTGGGTCAGCCATCCTGTAGACTAAACCAGGAAATTGCTCCGGCTCGTACTCGGCGTTTTCCAGCGAGAACGCAATATCGTCAAGGTTTAACTCGTCATGGATTTTCGCAGAAGCTACGATGTTTTCGACCTGCGTCGTATAGCCTGGAGGCACTTTAATTGAAGCGGAACGAATCATTTCTACGACTTTTGCTATGGCTTTGCCCGCCAACTCCGGCGATCGCGCTCCTGTGCAGACTATTTTGCCAGAGCTGAATATCAATGCCGCGGCTTTCGGGTCTTTTAACCGGTAAACCAAGCCCGGGAATTGCTCCGGCTCGTATTCCGTTCCTTCGAGAAAACCTACAATCTTGTCAAGCGGTATTTTCGCGTTTAACGTCGCCGACGCCACGACGTTTTCAATCTTGATGCCAAAATCAACCATTTTACAACCGTTAAAAGATATTCAAAAAGCGATTATATAAACCTTACGCAAAACATAAAAACAGGCTTATTAAGCCTGTTTTAAGCCTCGTCTTCTGCCTCCTCGGCTTCTTCAACAGGCTCTTCAAGCATGTTCTCTACGACGCCGGCACAGGCCTTGCAGGCAATACGGCCTTTGCTAAGCATGTCCTCGCCCGGTTCAATTTCCGTTCCGCATATTTCACAAAATACCATTACGCATCACTGTTCATTATTTTACCGTTATGCTTAAATGCTTTATTTTTTAGTTTCCAGAAGTTTATTAACCAAAAATCACAACCAGTATTATGTTATCGCGCCGCGCAAAAGAAGAATCTGCTAAACATGTCGTGGTGTGGGTTCTCGGCGCTTTGTCCGCGATGATAGGCGCGTGGATAATGGGCCATCTTGACAAGACAACCGGCGTTACGGATACGGGCTATGTGCTCGCGTTTTTCGTTTCATTCCTGCTTTTCCTCGGCGCAGGCTGGTTCTGGATTTCCGTAGCGATTGCGGTGAAAGAACAGGAGAAATAATCGCTTTTTAATCTTTCGATTTCTACCAAATAATAATGTTGGCTAAGACTTCTGAAGTGCTTGAGCGCGCCGGTGTTAGCTCGTTGAAGCAGCTAAGGTTGAGATTATATCAAGAGTTGGACGGCGCAACTACAGCCGACGTTCTGAATCATTGCGTAGGCAATATTTTTTCCAGCGCCTCCAAAAGCATCAGCATGGCGATCAATAATGGAAACGCAACTGATCGAGAAATACTGCGAGAAACGGCAAGAATTGTTTCCGCGGGCGGATTTTCACCAAGTGATGTGGCTACACATAAAAATGGTTATTTTTTTGCAAGAAAATTGTCGGATAAACCCGGATTCATGGAGCCAAGCAAAACCGGCGAACCGATAAAATATAAAAAAACATTGCTAGGCGGTATGTTAGGGGATGTTTTCGCTGTTAAGGGCATCTACGCGGGAGCTGATAATGAATTTGAGTTCCCGTTAGCCTCTGCACTCGGCCTATCGTTTAATTCATTTGGCCTAGCTACGCCACTCCTTTCGCTTCTTATGTTGGAATGGGCCACCGAAGAAAGGGAAAACTACTCCTTGAGTAGGTTTGCAAGGGACAGCAGATTATTAGATGGCAGCGGCCAGACAATAGATTATGTGTCGCTGGAAAAGAGACTGCGTGTCAATGCTAGAAGATTAGCCGACAGAGATCTTTTGGTCTACGAATCTACCGACCCAGGTTCAAACATATACGCTGCAAACGGCAGGTTGCTGTCGCCCGGCGGCATTTCATCAGAAAGTTCTGGTTTATCGGTTGGGGTAGTGGACGTTGCTGTTAAGGTGTTTAAGGCCATTAAACGTAGAAAAGCCTCTGCAGAGGAAATAGCTGGACAATTGTTTTATGGCGTGGGTTATATTCAGCATATACTTCGTTGGCTGGTAGACAACGGTTATGCAGAGATATACGCAGGATCACGTCGCGATGAACGCTCTTCCATGTTGGGAACTGCTAGAGCGCATAGATTATCAGATTATCTTAACAGACCGTTGTCTATACTCGGTTTTAATCCTGGAACGAATCCTGCAGGGGTATGGAAACGCCCTAGAATTGACGTTGAGGGATTAGTTCGTTACAGGGAAGAGTTGATCGGCCCATTGCACATTGATCCGAACTCACGGGCAGCTTTTGAAGCTGCGTGTAGAACCGCATACCAAAGACATTTTGCGTATTTAGGAAGAAACAGAAAAAATCATACTTGAGAATTTAAATCTAACCTTTCTACTACAGAGGATGCTTGCTAATACAGAAGACGTGTTAACGCGTCGCGGTATAGATTCGATGTCGGATTTGGAGCAACGGCTTTATGACGAGATAGGCGACGCGAACACGGCGGGCATGTTGAATCAACTGGTGGGCGAAGTTTTCACAAGCGCCACCAGATCAATCACAATGATTTCTTCTGGTACGGACATTCCCGTATCCGCAGCCGAAGCCGAGGAAAGGAGAATAATCTTCAACGGCAACGGTCAAGGTAAACGGCCTATAAATAATTGGGAGGCAGTAAGAAAGCTTTCTATTCAGCCAGCAATGCTAACTGTGCACAGAAACGGCGGACCGCTCATGTTTTCGAGAACACTGCTTGGAGAAATGATCGGTGATGTGTTCGCTGTCCAAGGGATTTACGCTGGCGCAGACAATGAACTGGGAACACCGTTAGCTTACGTAGTTAGAACAGAACGTTTGCATGGCTTAGGCAGCCCTCTGTTGTCTTTGCTGGTGTTGGAGTGGGCAAATCTGGATATGAACAACTCTTCATTGAGCAGGCTTCTAAAAAAGGGCAGGTTACTTGATGGAGGGCGGCTCCTTAATGATTACAGGCATGTGATCACACGTCTTAACGATATTGCTGGGAATCTTGCACATGCCGGTTTTATTATCTACGATACCCAAAAACCGGACGAAGAAAATTTATACACGGATTCAGGCCGTGGCCCACTCAGATCCAAGCCTCCCATGGAAATAAACGCAGTAAATTCCGTAATGGCGCTGCTTGCAAAAAGGGAGATGTCGGCCAGCGGGCTAGCAGAAGAACTTAGCTACAGTTTATCTCACATACAACACATCCTTAGATGGCTGACCGATAGAGGTTATGCGGAATTTTACAGAGGAAGGCCCCGTGAAAAAAGATCGTTAATACAGAGCACAAAAAAATCAAGAAGGTTGTGTAACTATGTCGATGAGCCTATGTCACTTATTGGTTTTTCACCCGGAAGAAACGGCATAGATAGTATATGGGACGCTCCAAAATTAGACGTGGCAGGATTGGTTCGTTACAGGGAATCGTTGATAGATCCGTTGGTTGCATACGCCCGAAAACGAGCAGGGTTCGAAGAGGCGTGCAGGACAGCGTATCAGCGTCAAACAGCATATCGTAGAAGGAGCTGAAATTATTTAGCTGCGTCTGCGCCAAAGACTTCTATCGCCTTTTTAAGATTTTCCTTCGATAACGGTAAGTATGCTGGAAAAAACTTCTGGTGTATTAACGCGCGCAGGGATAGATTCTTTAGCAGGGCTTGAAGAAAGGCTTTATGAAGAATTAGCAGGCGTAACAATCGCTGATTTACTGAATCGTGCTGTTGGCCAGTTTTTTGCCAACGCGCAAAATGCGATCAGCATGGTCTCTATCAGGAGCGGATCCACAGAACAGCAGGCGAGAGCCGAGAAACATAGAATAATTTTCTCGGGTAAAGGTCCTGTCGAACAGGTTCATCCATTACACTTAACATACAAAACAGACCGCCCCAAAAAGCCAGCTTTTTTGGATATTTCTCGCAATGGAAGAGCGTTGATGTTCTCAAAAAATTTGCTAGGTTCGTTCGTAGGAGACCTGTTCACTGTTAATGGGATTTACGCTGGCGCAGACAATGAACTGGGTCATCCGATGGCGTCTGTTCTTGGCCAGTCATATTACAACGGCTTAACGACTCCATTAC
>JACQNY010000118.1 GCA_016202795.1 Candidatus Aenigmatarchaeota archaeon | reverse complement strand
GTGCACTGTCTGCGACGTTATTAAAACGGTCATACCGGCTTTTACAACAGCTTTGATCGCAGGCAGCCAGGATTTTTTCGCATCTTCCGGCGACGTAGGAACATGCCCGAAGCCAGTCCCTTCAAGCACAATTCCGCGATAGCCGTTTTTCAAATAAAAATCCAGTATCATCGGTTCTGCGAGCGGATAAACTTTGACAATCGCAACCTTTGGCTCGATGTTTACATTAACAGCAAAATTCCTTTTTTTGTCCTTTTTTAAATAATTTTCCGCGATCATTTCGATTTTGCCGTCGCTTCCAACGCGCGCAATCGCGTTCGCATTCACAGCCCGGAACGCGTCGCGCCTGCTTGTATGGAACTTTCTCAGTTTTGTCGCAGGCAACACAACACACGAATCGTCAGAAGAATTTTCGTGCATGCAGACCGCAACGCCGGCGAAATCCGTTTTCGTGATAAAGCTGGCAGCACACGCCAGGTTAAGCGCCGCATCGCTGCTGCCTCTGTCCGACGAACGCTGTGAGCCAACCAGAACAACAGGCACAGGAAGATTTTGCAGCATATAGCTTAACATGGCCGCGGAATAATGCAGCGTGTCTGTGCCGTGCCCGAGAATAATTCCGTCCAGCCCCAGTTTAATGTCGCGCTCAATTTCTTTCGCTATGTGCCCGTATCTTGTGTGGTCCATGTCCTCCGAAAGGATGTTCATTATCATCCTTGATTTTATGTTCGCAATTTTTGTCAGGTCGGGAAACATGGCAATGAATTCTTCGGGCGTAAAAGCCGGCGAAACGCCGCCTGTCTTGTAATCAACACGCGACGCAATCGTGCCGCCGGTGTGTAAGATCATTATCGTCGGCTTTTTCGGGTCGAATGTGAAAGCGTGCATCGGAAACTTCTCAAGTCGCGATTTGGTTCCGAGCTTCTCGATCTTTGTTTTCGAGTTGTAATCCAGCCCGATGTTGTAGCCGTTTTCAAGTTTAATCAGTATTACGCTGGCGTCGCTCGCTTCGCTTTTCGGCATTATTGTTCCGACATAGGAGTTTTTTTCGTTTGTTATGCGCACATCGTCGCCTGCTTCGACTTTCTTCTTTCGCATCATCTTGTCAAGCGGTTTCGAGTACATTCAATTCACTTCGTCAAAAATTTGTTCAATTTCGTCAATTTTCCTACATCTGTTCCATCGAGCATGTAGGCTTCCGCGTTTTTCACATCAGCCAGCCTTATTACCGGCGCATTGCTTTCTTCCGACCCAAAAGGCCTGCCGCCGACAAACCGGTTAAAAGCTGGTATAATTATGATTTTCAGATCTTTAACTTTGCGGTCGATGTCAACTGATTTATAATGCCGTAAAAGCCTCTTTTTATCTAAATTAAGCCTTATCCAAGCCTGTTCTATGAATCGGAAGCCTAGTTTACCCTTAAATTCTATACAAGGGTGTAAATGTCCGATAATCAAGTATTCAGATGATAAAACGTCTTTATTAGGCCAGCTGTGACCATGGTTAAAGTATACGTTATCTAAACGGAATCCAAAAGCATCGTGAAAGCCAATATCCGATGATACGAACTTCTTTAAGTCGCCGTCGTGATTTCCAGGCACTATGTCCACTTTAACAAGCTTTTTTAACTCATTTAAGAGGCTGGGTATTTCAAGCTTCTCCTGAATGGACAAATAGGGTATAAAATGCTTTAGATCGCCTAACAAAACCAGCCTGTTAGCTCTTGTCGTTTTTATCAGTTTTTTGATCCGAGCGAGCAGCTTCTCCGTTTGTTTCGGTATCCTGATCCCGTTTTTGTACAATTCGTACTCAACGCCTATGTGCAGGTCCGCAATTACCAAGGTTTTCCCGAAAAGGACAGCAGGCTCATTCGTGACAAATCGCGGTTCGAAGCGCATTCGATAATATCAGGGTCTGATTTTATTAAAGGTTGCTCAAACGTTTTTAACCCAGTCGCGCGCCTCCCTTAGAAGAACCCCCAGATGCGATTTCTTGCTGAAGTGATGATTAGCGTTTTTGACAATAACTAACTTCTTTTTGGTTTTTAATTTTCGGAAAAACTTTTTGGTGTTTTCTATGCCCGTGCTTTTGTCCGCACCACCATGCACAATCAACACCGGACTTTTTATTTTTTTGGCCTCGTTGTAAACATGGCGTGATATGTTTTTGATAAACTCTCTCCTAACTCTGACCTTTGCAACCTCGGCCATGTCGCCTTCGACGTGCTTGTAGGTATCGGCCCTTTTTTTGATTGCGTGGCGTATGTCAACAGCGGGCGCCATCAGCGCAAGCGCGTGGATGTCCTTGTTCAGAGCCGCAGCAAGTATCGCCACCATCCCGCCCAAACTGTGGCCTGTTACAGTGATTTTTTTATAGCCTCTTTCCTTTGCGTAGCGGACAGCCGAGTTCAGGTCGTCGACCATTTGTTCTATTGTTGAGTCTTCTACACGGCCTTCGGAATCGCCGACGCCCGTAAAGTCAAAGCGCATCGACCCGATTTTTTGCTTGTCCAGGTATTTTGACAGCTCTTTGATTATCCAGTAATTTTTATCGGTTCCGAATCCGTGGGCGGAAATCACGATCGAGCCGTCGTCTTTTTTGTTTTTGTGCAGGATGCCAGACAAAATGTTGCCGTCGTGTCCTGCGAAGCTTATTTTTACAGGCATATCATCACCGCTTTATCACTTTTGAAACGCTTCCTTCCTTGCGCACTTCTATTATGTTGTCCACGAACGCTTCCAATTCTTTTTCATGCGACACTATGATCACCTGGTCGCATTGCAGTTCGTTCAGTATGTCGCGCATCCTGTGCAGCTGTTCTTTGCTGAACCCGTCTGTTGGTTCGTCCAAAATCAATAGGTTGTTTCTCAAGGAAATAGCTATCTCCTTGACAATCGTATTTAATGCAAGGCGGTACGCCAACGCAACTGAAGTCTTCTCCCCGCCGCTTAATGCGTCAACATCCTGTTCGTAGCCATTCTGTTCGATTATCGGCGTGAACTTGTCATCAACGCGCACAGCTATTTCTCCGGAATCCATAAGCATCGAGAACCATTTCTTGAAAAGCGCGTCAAAATTCCTGTTATAAGAGGCAAAAACATGGCTTTCAATGCTTTCAACAGACGGCGTGAAATACGCTCCCAGCCAGTCTAAACATTCTTTGGTCGATCTTATGTTTTCCAGTTTCGCTTCCATGCGTCCCACGCGTTCCGCGTCCCTTTCAATCGTGACGATTACATCTGCAAGCCGTTGGTTTTTTGCCGAATGGGTCCTTGCAAGATCCTCAAGGATTTTTCTTTGTGACTTTTCCTTGTTCTCGAGATCCGCAATCTTCCCTATTTCCAGGCCCAGCCCGCTTATTTCTCCGGTTAATTCGTCCTTTCTCCTGTTCGCGTCCGTTATCGACTTTATGGATTTTTCAATTTCTTCCGCAATTTCTGTTTTTCTTCGAACCTCTTCAGCGTAAGATTCTGCAAGGAACTCAGCCTCCTTGTTTATGGTTTTCATATCGGAAACCAGAGACGCAATCTTATCCGCTGCGGTTTCGTATCTCCTTTTTTCTTCAAGCAGGTTTTGTACGCTTTTTAGCCGCGACGAATGATCTTCTATCCTGCTCTTGAAATGGTCCGGGTCTATATTCTGTTCGCATACAGGACAAATGCCTTTTTCAATCAGGCTTTCCAGGTCCTGTATTTTTAGGCTTGTTTTAGTTATATCAGTTAATGCGTTTTCTACTTGCAACTTTATTTTTTTCCTGGTTTCGTTGATCATTGTATCTTCAATGCGCAGTATGCTTGCGTTTTCAATTCCTAAGAATTCCATGCCATTTTTTATTTCCTCGGCCGCCAGAGTTTTTTTCTCCCCCAGGATTTTCATTTTACCCTTTACTGTGTCGATTTTTGCATCCGAAGAAAGGGATTTCTGGGAAAGCGAATACATGTTTTTCTCCTCTGTTACAACAGTCCTGCTCAAGGAGTCTATCTCCGCGCTCAACGCGGCGTGCTTTTCCTTCAATTTCCTCAGGCTTTCAATTCTTTCGGAAACAGACGACAATTCCTTCCTATTATTTTCTATTTGCAAGACCAGCGTGGAAATTTCAGATTCGAGGTCGAGTTTTTCTATTTCATACGCTTTAACACTTTCTTTCAGGCTTTGCAGATCCGCAATTGACATTTCGGCGGCCTTTATCTCGGATCTTAGGAATTTTTGAACATCCTCCGAGTTCGACGCGGCCGTTTTATATTCTTCCATCATAAACGCTCTTCTGATGGTTTCCAAACGTTCATCCGCATTTGAGGAAAGTATCTCCTTCATCCTTTCCTGCGGCGTGAACACGGCATATCTGTAAATCAGCGAGGACGCCTGCGGATGGACTTTCTCATTGAATCCTAAAATTGAAAGGACACGCGATTTCATTTCTGTAACTGAATAATCTTCCCGGGCGCCGTCGGAAATTAAGTAACATTCTTTCTGCGTCGTCTTTCCGTCGCTTTTTTCAAGGCTCCGCCTTACGACGAGTTCTTTGCCCGCAACGTCAAGGGTTAATTCAACAAATCCCTTCGCGCAGCCGTTTCTTAGCAAATGGTCCGCTTTTAACTCAGAGCTCAACCCAAACAACGCGAACTCCATTGAGATCAGTATGGTCGTTTTTCCCGAGCCCACGTCGCCTTCAAACAGGATCGCGCCCGAAGGGAATTCTATATCCTCGTTCACGTAGGAGCGTATGTTGTTTAACCGCAATTTTTTGATTATCAAATTTTCACCTTCATTATTTGCGATACTTTGGAAATTACGCGGTCGGTGTAATCGCCTTTTGTTTCGTTGTCCTTTTTGCCGTCTTTCATAACATTTAACACGGCCTTTGCAGTTTCTACGCCTTCAACCCCTTTTAACGAATTTAACGAGTAGCCGGCGCACATCCCTATCTGTTCTTTGAACACACGCTCTTCCACGGTTTCGCGGTCGTCGGCTTTTATTTTTATTTCGTTAAACTCTTTCGAAGAAAGCGCGTTCCGGTTTATGAAAACGTTCACAGCGCCTTTTGCGTATAACTTATCGCGGACAGGTTGCATGTTTATTTCAGACTGGCCGCCAACAGATAAAACGCCCTTTAATTTTACCAGCGCTATGCAATTTTCAAAATTATTTTCATCCGCGGTTTTTTCCAGAATTTTATTGATATCGCTCGTTGTCTTGTTGTCCGCGTCGATATCGAATAATTTAACATTATTTTCCATTGTTCTGATAAATTCAATATTCCTTACGCGTGTGTCGAAATCCACTATGAAAAAGCCTCTGGTTTCGCCGTTTGCAGTATTCTCCAGGTCGTTGTAATTCCATCCGAATGTTGTGCCCGGATAAACAAATAGTCCGTACCCGTTTTCGTTTTTTTCTGTCCTGCTGTGGATGTGGCCGCCGGCGTAATAATCAAAGTTCCTGGGAAAAAACGATATCGGTATGCATTCGTCTGTGTGCATTTTACCGCTCATCAGCTCGTTAACGCCTATGTGAAACGCGAATATTTTGAAGCCGCTTTCCTTTTCAAGGCGTTGGCGATCAAGTATCTCGTAATAATATTTTTCCAGCGACGCCCGCCTTCCGGAGATACCGACGATCTTGGCGCCGGTTTTCCTGTCTTCCAGGAATTTGAGCCCTATTTTATCTGTTACACGCTCTTCTTCGACGTCCATTATCTTTGTGAAAAGCCCGGCGCCATGCAAAACGTCTATGATCGAAGTCGCGGCAGGGCTGTAGTCATGCGAGCCGTAGATAACATAAATTTCAATGCCTTTGTTCCGGACATCGCGCATTTTGCTTGCTGCTTGTTCGACTATATCCAGATCGGGTATGTTTTTGTCGAACAAATCGCCGCAGACAAGGATGAAGTCCACATTTTTTTCAACGCACGCGTCCATGGCGTTCATGAACGCTTTCAAGTTCAGCGCGCGCAGCGTCTTGTCGCGCCACGCGCCTAAATGACAGTCTGAAATGTGTGCAAAACGCGGCATAATATCAATGATATGCTTCTAGTTCCTCAACTATTAATGCTGAAACCAGACGTCACATAACCTTTCTTTGCTGCGCCGGGCTTCTTGCAGCAGACTTAATCAAATCGTCTATTAGCGGCACAGTCACAGGTACCGCAAAATTCGTGAATATGGAGCTTATTATTGCCTCGCCCTTGTTAAGGCTTGCTATATTTTTGCCGTCCTTTGAAAGATCCTGCGACGCGCTTGAAATTATCGCTTCGCGTTCGATGGCAAGTTCGTTGCCAAAGATAATTTTCGTATTCATGTTGGCCATTATCTCTTTCGGTATGACCGAAGAAAGCTGCGTGATTGCGATTAAACCGACCTTGAATTTTCTTCCTTCACGCGCTATTGTGGCGTATATGTTGTTGTTTTTGTCAATTTTATTTTCAGCCAAAACGCGGGGCGCTTCTTCTATGACTATGGAAACAACCGGCGACTCTTCGAGCCTGTTTTCGGCTTTTTTTGACTTGTGGGTTTCAAGTATCCGGTTGGCTATAATGCTGCCTACCAGAAGTTCGGCTTCGTCCATTAACATGGATGTGTCGATAATCACCTTCTTCCCTTTGGAAAGGAATTGGCATATGTCTTCTATGGTTTTCTCTCCGCTGGAAATGTCGAAAATGTCGTTGTCGCATACTATGTTCCCGTCCTTGAATTGCAGGCCCAGTTGCGTGTGTATTTTTCTCTGCACGACCAGCAACGAGCCGGTGTTCACACCCTCCTTCTCGAAGATACCTTGCTTGTCTTTGACCATTTCAATAAGCCAATTGTCCCCAAACGCTTTCCAATATTTTATTATAG
This sequence comes from Candidatus Aenigmatarchaeota archaeon, assembly GCA_016202795.1. GTDB lineage: Archaea > Aenigmatarchaeota > Aenigmatarchaeia > JACPZZ01 > JACPZZ01 > JACPZZ01. The sequence goes on along the minus strand of JACQNY010000118.1, from coordinate 4,889 downwards.
CCTGTTCCTGCGGATCTGTGAAATTAATTACACCATTGATATCGTCAGGTTTTATCGTTTTCACGTCAATCCGTAAGCTATACGATCCGGCGACGTTTCTTTTGTTTGTGTAATAGAACAAATTGCCCCGGCTCTCCGGGTTTTTCTCGAGCTTCGTGTAATATTCGTCATGCGGATCCAAAACTAAAATCCCGCAGTAATTTTTATCGATTAAATCCCACAACATGACCTTCAGGAAATTGCTTTTTCCTCGGCCCGTAGTCGCAGCGACTAACATGTGATGGGACAAAGCTTCCAATCCATTGATGTGCACTTTTATTCCGAGGTCTCTGGAGCCGCTTCTTAAATTCCCGAGAAAAAGCGGGTTGTTCTGTTTTGTTATGAATTCTTTATCCTCGTCCATGAAACGGCGAACCGTGGAAAAATGTCTCGGAAGCCTTTTAGGCACAATGGTTTCGTTGTTAATCTTTTTCATCTGTGCCAACGCTTTCGCCTTCAAAATAACATAATTCCGCAGTTCCGGATCAATAAATTTCAATCCTTCCCAATTTTCTTCTATATTCAATCCCGACGCCAATTCTATTCTCGAATCGTCTAGCTGCGACCCGTATTGCAGGTCATAGACTTGCAGCAATGTTTTGTTGTCGTCGTCTTCCGCTATCAATATCTCGCCCAACTCTACGGGCTGCGTGGATTTTTCCCGCAGTATTATTTCTCCCTGCGCCCCGTTTATGATTTGTCCCACAACTTCCATGATATCATCCGTCACATCGAATCCAGCACGCCATGCGCATCAACGGTTTTTGAGTCAATGTATATCGAATTTGAAATTCCTTTCGCCGACGCCGCCGCGAGCGTTTTTATCCTGTCGTATTTCATCTCGTCGTTGGATACGCGCCCCATCACGTCTGAATTTATCAGTCCGTAAGGGTATCCCGGATATGTGAAATCTGTAGAATTCGCAGCCAACCCGGAAAGAATTTCCGAATAGTCAATTGCGGCGTCTTTAGATACCTCTATCCTGAAAACGTACTGTGAGGCCGCGTTTAATTTGGCCACGAACATCACCGCATTGTGGTCCGGGTGATTAATATCCACAATATTTTTGTAATACCAGCTTTTGCTTTCAAAGCCGTTGTTGTCAGCAATGGTTTTTATCGCCGAAAGCAGCGGCATTCCGGTCGTTGTTAACAAAGTGGAGGTCTTTGATACCCCGCATAAATGTACATTCTTAATTGCGCACGCCTGTGCGGCATTGTTTGCGTATTTTGATTCGTTCGTTTTTATTGTCTGTAACGAGCCGTCCCGGACGATTATTTCCGCGTCCTCGTTTTCTGCTATCACGCGTATCATGTTCCATTCGGCAAACTCCCGCGCAACCAGCGCGACCGTGCCTATGTCAGCACGGACAGGCCCCGAAGTCATTGTCCTATCAAAAGAGTCAAACACAAGATCCTCCTTTTTCGGAATTATCGGCTCTGCATTTTTGTCATCGTAATATATCGACGTCTCGTAGCTTATCCCACCCGATAACGGCTTGGAAGTTGTGAGTGAGAGGAAATCTATCGCGTTGGGCAGTTTCGGTTTCTCACGGTTAACGCCGTTATATTTGGAATAATATACCCGGTGCGACGCTAATGCGAAATTGGGCGCTTTGATTATTATCGCCGACCCGCCGTCGACGAAGCATATTTTTTTATCTTTTGCGGTTAGCTCGGTTAAGTTGGACGGGCTAAAATCCTTTGCAGCGTACCGTTTATCCTCAAAATGCGGCTTTCCTATTCCGTTGCGTGAAATTTTTTCCAAATCCTCGACAGCCCTTAATATCGCAAAATCCGCCAAAACAAACCATCACTAATCAGATATCGGCTGAAATTTAAATATGGTCGAGGTTCCGCTGTTCCGATATAAACCGATTCTGAGCATGGTAGGCAGGCTTATGATTTTTTATTCGGAACCTTTTTGTGTCCTAGCAGGTAAGATCCCTAGCAATATGAGAATTTCTTTTAACAGTTTAAAGAACTCTTCCCTACTGAGGTTTGCTTGTTTAAGAATGCCGCTCAGGGTGCCTTTGCTTATTTCTTTCCCGGGATGTATAGGCACAACCGTTGTCCTTCCGTCAGGATGCTGAAGCGTTAAATGACTTCCTTTCTGCCTGACCGCCCTGAAACCGATTTTTTTCAGAAGTTTTATGAGTTTGACGGCCGCTATAGGAACCAGTCTCATATCAAACCTCTACGAACTGGACGCCTACGAAATCGACTTTTTCATTGTCTTTCTTCACTTCAAGATAAAGCTCTGTGGCCTCTCTTATGTTTTTGATTAACCCGTTAGTTGTTTCTGCCTGCGTAAAACATCCAGGTAACGAAGGGACAGAGGCTATGAAGTATTTCATATCCTTCTCCATAATGACGCAAAATTTCCTGCTCGCAGCCTCTATTATACGGATACCAACAAAATCAACCGCCACTATGTCCTTTTCCACCTTCAGGTAATGCTTGATGGCCTTTGTAACGCTTTTCATCAGCACATCAAGTGTTTTGGCCCTGACACAGCAGCCGTATAACTTGGCAACCGTGGCTATATAATCTTTCTTTCCTTTCTCTATAACAACAGCGAATCTTTTTGCCATGCCCGTTCTAGTATAAATTTTGTGAAAGTCGTTATTTAACATACGGGGAAAGTAACGTTCCGTTACAAAGTTCATATTTATAAACTTGAACATTTCAATTCATTGATTGGAGTGAAAATGGTGACGGCAAAGAAGGGCGGACGTATTCCGCAGTGAAAGTTTCTTGTTTCATTTAGCTGCCCGGATTTTTGGTGACATTGTATGCCATCTTATGAGGATTTCGAAAAACTGGGAATACTGGTCGGTAGAATAAACAGGGTCGAATATTTCCCGAAAGCCAAGAAGCCGGCCTACAAGTTGTGGATAGATTTCGGCGAAAACGGCATAAAACAATCGTCAGCCCAGATCACAGAGTTGTACAGCAAAGAACAGCTGTTAGGTAAAAAGATCATCGCAGTAACCGGCTTCCCTCCAAAGCAGATTTCCGATTTTATTTCGGAAGTTTTGGTTCTTGGGGCAATGGATGAAGATAACAGTATTGTTTTATTGCGTCTTGACAAGGAAGACGACATAGAACCGGGCTCAAGAATATGTTAATAATTGTGTAAGAACAAAGTGATACTATGTCTGAAGAACAAGGTTTAACAGTTAAGAAATCCGAGAACTTCTCAGAATGGTACACGCAGGTGATAAGCAAAGCAGAGCTGGCGGACATGCGTTACAATGTCAAAGGCTTTTTAGTCCACCGGCCTTGGTCGGTGAAAATAATGAAAAACATGTATTCCTTGCTTGAAAAAGAATTGGAATCCAAAGGCCATGAGCCCGTTTGGTTCCCGTCGGTCATACCGGAATCGTTCTTTGAAAAAGAATCCGAGCACGCAAAAGGCTTCAAAGCAGAAGTCTTCTGGATAACCGAGGGCGGCAGCGACGGCAAAAAGTTCGAGGAGCGTTTGGCGTTGCGCCCGACGTCAGAGACTGCGATGTATACGATGTTCGCATTATGGATTCAAGGATGGAAGGATTTACCAATGAAAATGTACCAAAGCTGCCAGGTCTGGCGCTATGAAGGCAAAGCCACGCGCCCGTTTATCCGCGGCCGCGAGTTCTTCTGGATTGAAGCGCACGACGTCTTCGCCACTGAACGCGAGGCGCTCGATCAGGTAAAAGAGGACATGGAAACGACCGAGAACATTGTGCACAAAAAATTTTGCTTGCCGTTCTTGTTTTTAGTCCGCCCGAAACACGACACGTTCGCAGGCGCGGTCAACACTTTTGCAGCCGATTCGGTCATGCCTGACGGAAAAATTATCCAATTGCCGTCAACGCACATGCTCGGGCAGAATTTCTCGAAAGCGTTTGACATAAAATTCCTTGACGAAAACGAAAAAAAAGCATACGCCTGGCAAACATGCTACGGCCCGGCGGTCTGGCGTATTTTTGGAGCCGTGGTTGCGATGCACGGAGACGATAAAGGCCTAATAATGCCGCCCGCGATAGCACCCATCGACGCTGTTATTGTACCGATTTTATTTGAAAAAGACAGGAAAGAAGTCCTGGAAAAATGCGAAGCTGTTAAAAAATCATTGGAGTCAAAGGGCCTGCGCATCACAACCGATGCGCGGGACAGCTACACGCCCGGCTGGAAGTATAATTATTGGGAACTGAAAGGCGCACCGGTTCGCATCGAAATAGGCCCGCGCGACGTGAAGGCGAAGAAAGTTATTTTAGTAAGGCGCGACACAGGGGAAAAAAGTTCGGTAGAAGAAAAGTACATAGCCGAAGAAATCAGGAAAATCCTTGAAAGCATGCAGAACAGCATTACGAAAAAAGCCGATGAGTTTTTCCGTAAAAGCGTCCGCGACGCGAAACATTTTGACGGGATGAAAAAATTGCTCGACAACAGCGGCGGTTTGATCCGCACGAATTGGTGCGAAAAATCGGAGTGCGCAGACGAGATAAAAGACGAGGCGATGGCAGAAATCCGCGGCACGTTATTCGGCAAAGTTGAAAAAGTTTTTTCTAAATGCGTTACGTGCGGGAAAGATGCAAAGAGCGTAATTTACGTCGGGCGTTCTTATTGATTTAATCGGCGTTTACAAATCCAATTTCACGCTTTTCTTGTTTTTCTGTTTGGATAGTTGATATCCTAAAATTACGATTAGAATAAGTGTAATCGCGAAAACAGGATTCGTCGCCGTTGAGAAAAATTTGCCTGTTATCAGTGATATTCTGTCATTGTTTTGTTCGTTTTTTTCATTTGCCGCCTCCCGCAAAGCCGCGTCGGCTATGCGCTTGGCATTTTTATAGCTTGACCCTG
>JACQNY010000122.1 GCA_016202795.1 Candidatus Aenigmatarchaeota archaeon | reverse complement strand
TCCCTGCAACCCCAATTAATGTAGTCTTTCGCCAAAAGCGAAAAGAGGCACAAGAGAGAGAATATGAAAGACCCAAACTGCGTGTTTTGCAAAATCGTATCAAATGAAATACCTTCAAAAAAAGTTTACGAAGACGAGTATTTTCTCGCTTTTTTAGATATCAATCCTGCGAACGCAGGCCATACGCTGATAATACCGAAACAGCATTACCAAACGATAATAAGCATTCCCGAGGACGATTTGTTCGGTCTGGTAAAGGTTATCAAGCGTTTAGCTTCTGCAGTCCGAGAAACAATGGTCGCAGAGGGATTAAATGTCCATCAATCCAATGGTACAGTCGCAGGCCAGATAATACCACATCTTCATTTTCATTTAATTCCCCGCTCCAAAGACGACGGCTTCGGTTTCGCCTGGCCCCACAAACAGCTTCCCGAAGAAGAAATGGAAGCTACACGCAAAAAACTCGCCGAAAAGATGGGCTATCGCGGATAAATAATGTGACATTTCTATCTAGGAAAAGATAGACCTGTAAGAAAAACCTAGGTTTTTCTTGAGGCGCGGCGGTGGTCCAGCCTGGTAAGACGCGAGCCTTCCAACGACCTCACAGGAAATCAAAGGATTTCCTGTGCACGAAAATCTGATGATTTTCGTTGTTTTCTAAAAAGGTCGATCAAAAACAGAAGATAGCTCACAACCCGGGTTCAAATCCCGGCCGCCGCATTCGATAGACAGAAGCAGACGCTTTGCAGCCTGAAGCATACCGTATACACTATCGGTATGCTTCAGTTTCCGATGCGTCTGCTTCAAGCTTAATAGACCAGAAATTGAACTGTCCTAAGAGGCTTGAGATGTCTTCGAAAGAACTTCCAAGGAAAGTGATCCTTTTAATTCTGTCGCTGATTTTCTTCACCTTCGCGCCTTTGGCGATAAATGCGTTTCTAATCAAAGAGATAGGACTGAAAAACACCATAACAGGAATAATTGAAGGATTTGCCACAGAGACGTTTCCAGCCAATTTGAAGCAGACTTGCGACAAGCAACCGACTTTAACATATTCGGAATGCGAGTCGTTGGTGTTAAATCAGTTGTGCCCTCAATACGCTGATGAAACTTCCTGCAGCGGAATAAGCGGGAAAGACAGCCAGTATTTCATCAGGAATATTGTACTTCCCAGCGCAATATCAAAGATAAACGAGATCCACATTCCGGTTCCGGTTGTGAATACGACAGTGAAGGTAGCGGATCTTGATGCGCTCGCCAACACGCTGTTTGTGATTTCCATCGCTCTGACAACAGTTTCGGTAATTTTAATGATCATGCTGATCGCAACGCCAAAAAACGTTTTGAAAATTATGGGTACAAACATTGTTATGGTTGGTTTGCCGATGTTTTTGATAACCTATCTCGCAGAAGGCGTGCTGCCTTCGACGATATCTCAGATGGGCGTTGGCGCCGACCAGCAAACAGTATCAATTTTATCCGATATTGTTATGGCCAACCTGAAACCTTTTTTTGATTCAGAAATGCAGATCGGGATAACGCTTACCGTGCTCGGCATAATTGCAATCCTGGCATCCAAAACCCTTTTCAAGGAAAAAAAAATTCTTCATAAATGAAGCCAGTGAGGTCCAGGTGATTCCATGAACGCCAGCCTCCAAATTTTGGTAGAGAAGCTGAAAAATAACAGCCTAAGTTTCAGGATATTGGATGAAAAGACAACAATGATCTCAAGCCGCGACGTCGAAAAAGTTTTCGCCGGCGACCCGAGAGAGATATGGAAGACTTTGATATTAACCGATGAAAAAGAGTTCTTTGCGGCCTTCCTTTGCGGACGTGATAGGTTAGATATTAAAAAAACGCAAAACGCTCTTGGAGTTGCGTCGTTACGAATGGCAAAAGCTAAAGAGCTAAAGGAGAAATTAAAGATTCAGCCGGGCGAAGTCTGTCCTTTGACTGTTAACCTAGCTGTGGCTTGCGATTCTTCAATAAGCAGCTTCGAGAAAATCAACTTCGGCTCCGGCGATGTTTCGTTTGGGATTGAAATGAAAGTTAACGATATATTAAAGTTTCTGAAACCGAAAGTTATTGATATTAGAGAGGATTGAGATGGATCTTGAAACAAAAATTAACCTTGCTAGAAAAGTAGGCGAAGAAATAGCCACGGAAGAAGAGTTAAGAAATTTATTCCAAACTAAAACGCACCCCATCGCTTACGACGGTTTTGAGCCATCCGGCTACGCGCATTTAGGCTCGGGTTTGATGCGCGCAATACAGTTGCAAATTCTAATGGACGCGGGCATACATTTTAAATTGTACGTAGCCGACTGGTTTGCCTGGATCAACAATAAGATGGGCGGCAACCTTGATAACATCCAGCGCGCCGGAAAATACCTGGTAGAGGTCTGGAAGGCCTGCGGCGTTGATGAAAAAAAGACGGAGATAATCTGGGCATCCGACCATGTAAAAGATCCCGAGTATTGGAAGAAGGTTGTATCGATATCAAAAGTTACAACCATAGACCGTATGGTCCGTTGCAGCGCTGTCATGGGACGCCAGCAAAAGGATATGCAGTACGCTGCGCAACTGTTATACCCGGCCATGCAGGCCGCCGATCCGTTCCACATGGGCGCGGATATATGCCAACTCGGATTAGACCAAAGAAAAGTTATTTTTTTAAGCCGTGAAGTCGGGGAGAAATTAAAATGGTACAAGCCTATTGCGATTCATCATCATCTGCTTATGGGTTTGCAGGGCCCTAAAAAAATGGGCGGATTCGAGGAAAATAAAAAAATGGACGAGGAGATAGCCAGCAAAATGGCCAAATCAATCCCGAAAAGCAGTATTTTTGTCCACGATTCGCCAGAAGAAATAAAAGAAAAGATAGGCGCGTCCTTCTGCCCGGAAAAAATTGTGGAAGGCAACCCGATGATGGAAATTTCCAGATACATAATATTCAACAAATCGAAAGAATTTATGATAGAACGGCCGCAAAAGTTTGGCGGGGACGTTTCTTTCGGAAGCTACGAAGAGCTTGGACAGTTTTATTCCGCCGGTAAGCTCCATCCCACGGACCTGAAAAACGGAATCGCCACAGCCCTGATAAAGATTTTAGAGCCCGTCAGAAAGCATTTCGACAAGCCTTCCAATAAAAAATTAATGGACGTGTTCAAGGAAGCGGAAATAACAAGATGATATTATGATTGACATACGGCTTATCAGGGAAAACCCCGAAGTTGTAATAAAGAATCTGAAAAAGCGCAACGACATGGAGAAACAAAAACTTCTGGAAAAAATAATTGCAGACGACACACGCTTGCGTGAGTTGACCCAGGAGGCCGACGAATTAAAACATAGAAGAAATTTGGTCTCAGAGCAAATTGCGGAGATGAAGCGCAAAGCGCAGGACGCAAACAAAAAAATCGCGGAAATGGTTAACGTCGCTTCGACGATACGCTCCTACGACCAGGAAATTGAAAACCTGCGGGCCGGGCTGCAGAACAATCTGATGAGATTACCGAATATTCTTCACGAAACTGTGCCTGTAGGAACAAACGAAGAGGGCAATGTAATACTAAAAGAATTCGGCAGCACGAAAAAGAAAAAATTCCAGGTAAAGGACCATATAGATCTCGGCGTTGCGATTGGCGTAATAGACATGGAACGCGCGGCGAAAATTTCTGGCGCAAGATTTTATTTTCTTAAAGGCCAATTAGCCGTTCTAGAAATGTCTCTGATGCGTTACGCAATCGACCTGCTCGCGAAAAAGAAATTCGAGCTTGTCATACCCCCACATCTGATGAAGACGGACGCGTACAAAGGCGTGATAGAATTCGAGGCGTTCCAGGAAGTCCTGTATAAAATCGAAAACGAGGACTTGCATTTGATCTCTACATCCGAACATCCGATAACGGCGATGCATATGAATGAGACTCTGCTTAAAGAAAATTTGCCTTTAAGATATGCCGGATTAAGCACGAATTTCCGCAAGGAAGCCGGCGCGCACGGCAAAGACACTAAAGGAATATTCCGTGTTCACCAGTTTGGCAAGGTCGAGCAGGTAATTATCTGCGATCCGTCCGAATCTTGGAAATGGCACGAACAGCTCCTGAAAAACGCCGAGGAAATAATAAAATCCCTGAAAATTCCATACAGGGTTGTAAACATCTGCACAGGCGACATCGGCTCTGTCGCAGCGAAGAAATACGACATAGAGGCTTGGATGCCCGCGCAGGAAAAATACAGGGAAATAGCGTCGTGTTCCAATTGTACAGACTACCAGTCGAGGCGCCTTAATATCAAAATAAGGGAGAAAGACGGCGCCCCACCCGCCGGTTTAGTTCATACATTAAATTCTACCGCGGTAACGGACCGCGTCTTGGTCGCGATCATGGAAAATTTCCAGACAGCCGCCGGAACTATTATTATACCAAAGCCGTTAGTAAAATATACAGGCTTCAAGGAGATAGGGAAATGATTTTCGGTTTCGACGAAATGACCATCGCGCTGTTATTTATTTTTGCGTTTTTCGTTCTAGTTACGTATTCGCTATTGCGCTTGGTATTCAGAGTCGCGACCATCGCAATAATTTCCATGGCATTTCCCGTAGTATTAAACTATTTCGGCCTTTACGGAAATATCAGCGTAAACAACATACTTATCTTCGGAATACTGGGGTCATTTCTTTACATAACATATTTTTTCGTGGATAAGTTGTTGGGTCTGGTTTGGCCCGCTTTCGGGGCTTTTACAAAAAAAGAAAAGCCGGAGAAACACAAAAAAAAGCAGCGAAAGAAACATAAACCAGAAGAGGAAGAAGTTGAAATACCGGATCAATAGTCAACTAAATTTGACCGACTACTTTAAATTAGTTTAAATCCAGTTTTCTCTGAGTGAGCATGATGCCGATCCAATTCGAAAGCCGTTAATTGAAAACGAATCGCTTAGTTCTGCGGATAGCAAAACCTCAATGATTTACGAAAATTCTTATTCTGTAAAAAACACGGCAGAGGTGAATTGATGAGCGAATTGTCCGGGGAGTATTTGTCAAGGATGCGTGTCAGGATTGCTGATAAAGTGTACAGAGGAACCCGAGAACTTGAGAATCTTGGACAAAACCTTAGAGAAGATATCATAAGATGTGCTACAGGGGACATCACAGTGCTTGAAGCGAGCTCCAGGTTTTATGATCTGGGCGGCCAAAGAGTTGAAATATGGTACAAATCGACAAGAAATGCCAAGCTTGCGGCGAGGGGCAGGAGACGTAGGGAATACAATAAATGGGGACGTTGGGGTGTGTGGTAAAAATTATCCGTAAGTAATAGTCTTGCCGCCGCCTTTGACGTCTATTCTTCCGGCATTTCCTTGCAGCGTAATTCCGTATGAGCCTATCGAAATCTCCCCGTTGAATTTTGTTATTTTTACCTCGTCGCCAAGCAATGAAACCGAGTTGGTCGTGTTGTACAAAAGAGTTCCCGACGCCTTGCTTAGCGTGATCGTCGCTCCGACAACATTGGTTAATTTGGTCGTCGCGGAAGTTAAATTTCCCAATATTCGAACCTTTCTTTCGGATTTTATTGTTACCGAATCCGAAATAATGCCTTTTGCCGATCCGTCAAAGCTTGTTAGTTTTTCGCCCGGATAATATGAAAGTTTTCCTGAATATGATTGTATTGTCATATCCTCCAGCAAGGACGGATTAATCGATATCAGCCTGTCGTCGAAAAGAATTGAGGCGTTGTCCGAGTTCGCTTTAATACTCTCTACATCTTCGAAAACCATGCCGAACGACGACGTTAACAAGCCGGCGTCCAGTTTTACCGGGAAACTGGACTGCGATTTTGCACCAGTAGTTATCGAAGACAACGAAACGCCCGACAAAACATCCCCAACGTTATTTTTTATCGTTGGTATGTTGTCAATTACAAACGCTAATACGACTATGCTAATAGCGATGGAAACAATGCTCTTGGCGTCTACCATACAAATCGCTTCATTTTGTATTATTATCCTATATATAATTAAAGTTGAAAATGAAGCGATTTGATATTATTCGTATTTCGCGGTGCTATAAAAGTTATGATTAAAGTTAGGATTGTGTTAGTTGGCGTCGAGGGCGAGGAAAACATAGGCTACGCCGCCAGGACAATGAGCAATTTTAATTTTAGCGATTTGGTCCTGGTTTCTCCGAAGGCCGGAATAACAGGGATCACAATGCAGCGCGCTATGCGGGCCGCTGCCATGCTGGAAAACGTGAAGATATTCAACAACATCGAGTCCGCAACCAGAGGATCAAAGGTAATTGTGGGCACGACAGGAAAGGTCGCTACGGAAAAGAACCTTCTGCGCTCTGCGATCACGCCAAAGCAGTTTGCGAAGAATCTCGCAGCCCGCGGTGGAACAGTTTCTATTTTGTTCGGTCGCGAAAGCAGCGGACTAACGAACAAGGAGTTGGAAAAATGCGATTTAATCGTTACTATACCCACGGATCCGGCCAACCCGGCGTTGAACATATCAAACGCAATCGCAATCGTCCTGTACGAAATATTTGCAACCAGCGCGCGCGGTAAAATCCTGTCTTCCAGCAAGGAGAGAAAAATACTTTACGGGTTTTTCGACGAGTTAGTTAGGATTTCGGCCGCGCAAGAAACGCGCAAAAAAACCGCAAAACGCGTTTTCCGCAATGTTATTAATCGCTCATTGATGTCTCGCAACGAGCTTAGCACGATAACCGGCGCATTGCGCAAAAACCGGGATAAGCTTAAAAAGAAATAAACTAATCATTCTAAGGTATTTGCATGGCAGAAGACCCGTTTTCAGGCTTGTTTCTATTATTGTGGATAGTCATGATTTTCTTCTATCCAAGAATGGCGCTGATGCAGATCGTGTGGAAGCTAGAAGAAAGCGTCAAAAACCTCGAGGACATGTCCCACAAATCCAGGAAAATTGTTTTGCGGCAGGTGTCGGAAAAGCCTTCTGAAAAAGCGAAAAACGCGATCGACAGGATGGTTGAATTTTTCGCCGTAGAGCCTGTTTCGCTGGATCCGTATGGTATTATACCAAAGCTTGAGCACGTCGTGAACGCGGAAGAGGACAAGATAAAATACACGATAGAAGGAATAACGCCAAACATGAACGCGGAAAAACGCGCTAACATTTTAATGGGGGTCGCCGGCGCGATGGCTGTTAACCAAATTGCGAAAATTGTAAAACATTTTTTGGTCATGATAAAGAAAACAAAGAATATACAGCTTGCCATGATTCTGCAGATGCAGCTGCCCATGGTCGAGCGCATGGCAAAGGCCATGTACAAGGGCACAGAGTATCTCGCTACAGGCCAGCCTGTAGGTGATTCAATCGGGCCGTTAATAGCCGCAAAAATGATCGGCAACTCCACGCCAAGATTAACTGAGTACGACACTGCGATTGCAAGCGTGAATTACAAAGAAAGAAGGCTTGTAATAATGAAAGCCGCCGGACCCGGCGGTCGCTTGGGCCGTTTGGGCCGCGCAACAGAAGCCGTCCTGAAAAATCACAAAATAACAAAAATAATAACCATCGACGCCGCTGCCAAGCTCGAGGGCGAAAAAACAGGTAGCGTGGCCGAAGGCGTTGGCGTTGCAATGGGCGGGATCGGGGTCGAACGCGCCCAGATTGAAAATATCGTCATAAGGCATAGAATACCTCTTGATAACATAGTGGTAAAAATGGGACAGGAAGAGGCAATAACCGCAATGCCAACTGCTGTGAAGAATTCAATACCAAAAGTCATGGAAGCCTTTGACCGTCTGTTGGAAAGGACAAAGAAAGGGGATCACATTTTGGTTATCGGCGTGGGCAACACATCCGGAGTCGGAAATTCCGCGAAAGGCCTGAAAGGAACTTTGGAAACAATAGACAGGAATGTGCGCAAAGTGGAGGCTGAAAAGAGGAAAAGGCGCGAGGAAAACAAAAAGTTCTCAAGGCGCGTTTTCGGAACAGTTGAAGAAGAGGATGAGTAGTTAGAAACATATCGATATTGAGAAAACGGATGGTTTTCTCAAATAGTCTGCTTTAGCAGACTATTCAGCATACGATATGTTTCAGTTTACGCTGCATCTGTTTCAGACTGCACGAAGCGTATTTAAGCTCTTGCTTACAAACTACTGAAGGCGACTCAATATGGCTATTAGACCCGGAAGATGTTATTCGAAATTCCAGAGACCATACACAAG
>JACQNY010000124.1 GCA_016202795.1 Candidatus Aenigmatarchaeota archaeon | reverse complement strand
TGCTAGAAGAACTTATCGATAATCAAACCGAAAAATCGGTCTGAGTACCGACCTTTTCCTGGTTGTTAACCGTAATCAGATTTGACAGTTCTCTGAGCAACCGTCGACTGGACAATACCTAAAACCGATAGCTTTTTATATACGCGCTTTTACATAGATTTAGTGATTTGATTATGAGACGGGCAACGCCCGTTTCTGTTAGTAGCTAGAAACAGGCGCATGCTAAATGGTGCCTGTTTTAGTTATCAAGGGGGTTTTCAGAATGGTAAACGCAACAATGGGTCAGATTGGCGGACAGCCTGTATTGATTCTACCGGAAGGCGCGTTGCGCTCGACAGGAAGGGATGCGCAGAGAAACAATATTGCTGCAGCGAAGGCTGTTGGCGATGCGATACGCACGACACTGGGTCCGCGCGGAATGGATAAGATGCTCGTTGACTCGTTGGGCGATGTTGTTATCAGCAATGACGGCGCTACGATTCTCAGTGAAATGGAAATCGAACACCCGGCTGCAAAGATGATGGTTGAGATTTCAAAAACACAAGACGAAGAAGTCGGCGACGGTACGACAACGGTTGTTGTTCTCGCTGGCACGATGCTGAAAAAGGCCGAAGAGCTTCTTGACCAGGAAGTCCATCCCACTGTCATAACGAAAGGTTATCGCGTGGCTAAGGAAAAATCCCTTGAGACTATTAAATCCATTTCGAAATCAATTTCGATCAACGACGAACAAAAATTAATCCAAATCGCGACAACCGCGATGAGCAGCAAGGCCGTAGGCGAGAACCCGGAAAAACTGGCCCGTGTTATTGTGCAGGCTGTGAAAGAAATTTCCGAGACGGCCGAGGGAAAAACGACCATTGATGTTGAGAATGTTAAACTAGAAAAAAGGCAGGGTGGCGGGATAACCGACACGGAATTAATCCGGGGAATTGTCATTGACAAGGACGTTGTTCACCCTTCGATGCCAAAGAAACTGGAAAACGCAAAAATTGCGCTGTTGGACGCAGCTCTTGAAGTTAAAGAGCTGGAGACGGATGCGGAAATCAGGATTACGTCGCCGGAGCAGATGCAATCATTCCTTGCAGAGGAAGAGAGAATGCTCAAGGACATGGTTGAAAAAATTTCCGCCGCAGGCGCCAATGTCGTATTCTCGCAGAAAGGGATTGATGACGCTGCGCAGCATTACATGGCAAAGAAAGGCATACTAGCGTCTCGCCGGGTTAAGAAGTCTGATATGGATAAATTGGCGCGAGCAACTGGTGCGAAAGTTACTTCGAGCATTAACGACCTTAACTCTGCGGATTTGGGTTTCGCAGGCTTGGTCGAAGAGAAAAAAGTTTCCGGAGAGCAAATGGTCTTTGTCCAGAAATGCAAGGACCCGAAAGCTGTAACGATTTTGATACGCGGAGGCTCCGAGCATATCGTAGACGAAGTAGAACGCGCTGTTAACGACGCGATAAAAGGCGTGGCTGCCGCGGTGGAAATGGGCAAGTACGTCGCGGGCGGCGGCGCACCTGAAGCGGAAATAGCAAGACACCTGCGAAAATTCGCAGAGAGTTTTCCAGGCCGCGAGCAGCTAGCGATTAACGCTTTTGCCGACGCAATGGAAGTTATACCGAGAACATTGGCGGAAAACGCAGGCCTGGACACGATAGACATGCTGGTTAAGTTGCGTGCAGAACACGACGCGGGAAACGTCAATGCCGGTGTGGATGTTCTGAACGGAAGGATCAGCGACATGGAGAAGTTAAACGTTATTGATCCTTTGAAAACAAAGCTCCAGGCGATAAGCTCTGCTTCTGAAGCTGCGGAAATGATACTAAGAATAGACGACGTCATTTCAGCCAGTAAATTAAACAAGGGCGGAATGCCACCCGGCGGTATGCCGGACATGGGCGGGGAATAGGAAACTTCAGTTTTCGCGACAAGATACCAAAGAGGTCTCGGTTGACAACCGAATGGATTAGTTCCTTCGGGGGTTCAAATTCCCTCTTTACACATTAGTGTTAAATTTCTCGCGGCTGCACTTGCCTTAAGCTTTTTATAGGTAGAAACCGAAACTTATTTCAATGAGCGAAACATCTGGTTCTGACGAGTACGAGATTATAGCAATGACCCCGCTAAGAAGGTTGGAAAGAAGGCTTGACCAGATAGAAGGCGGTACGAGTGCAAAGGAAATAAACAAGCTCGTGGACGAAATGATAGAGCTTATCAAGGCGAACCAGCAGATCGTCGACGATTTAGTACGCGCTAATCTGGACTTGCGAAACGAGATTTCAAGAATACCGGGCAAGATGGACGAATTAATGGGAACACTGAATGAATTTGTTTCTTTGCTGAAGGCTGCGTCCCAGGAAGAAGTGTCTGGTAATTCGAACGAGGTTATGAGGCCGCTTGCCGAAGGTATAGGACAGTTAGTCGAATACGGTAAGAAGACGGTCGAATCAAATCAGGCGATAATAAGCTCGTTGGATGAGATTGACAAGCGATTGAAAAGGCTTTATGTCGTGCCGCCGAGGCCTACGATCGGGACAACGACAAGCACGCCTTTAATTAGGCGGTAAAATAATTTGGTATAATGATTTTTATGGCCAAGACGACAACCCTAAAAGAGAATGTTTTTGTTGATGTTTTTGTTGTTGTCATCGCTGCTATTCTCGTGGTCACAGGCTACCTACTGATGGTTCTGATGACCACGGTCCAGCAGGACGATTCAACCAGGGGAATCTTGCTATTGGCTTTACTTGTAATTGTTTCCAGTATGATACAACTCGCGTCTTTGGCCATGCTTGGAAAAATAAGGCAAAATTTAAAGGGGAGATAAAATGAGGAAGGGCATAACGCCGGTAATTGCGCTTGTAATGTTAATGTTGATAACTGTGGGAATGGTCGGCATAGCTTATTCGTGGTTTTCAGGATTATTGTCGACGCAGACAGAGAAAGGTATCTCAATCCCTCCGGGCGGCGCGTATTGCGCAGGCGGGAAAGTCAATGTTCTGATACAAAACAACGGCGCGACGAGCAATCTGGCACAAGGCGATATAATAATAGCCCAGGTCGATGGAACAGACGCTACGACACAGGCAATCAACCTAGCGCCGGGGGCTGGCGGGCTAATAGTTAAAGATTGGACCTGCGGCGGGTCTTGTTCATCGGGTTCACACACAGTTCGCATAGGAACACGCACGGGCGTGGTAGAATCCACAGCCTTCTGCAAGTAGGTGAACTTATGATAAAACCGCATGAGCGTAAAACATTAACAGACGCTTTTGTCACTGTTGTTGGCGTGCTGCTGGTTGTCGGAGGCTATTTGCTTGTCGGTGTTATGGGGGTTCTTCCACGAGGGGATAATGTGACAAGGGCCCTTGTCATGCTGGCATTGCTTGTCATAATATCAAGCATAACCCAGCTCGCAACATTTTCAATAATTTCAAGCGGTAGGAAAAAACAATAATCAGGGATTTAATGAAAGGGAAAAAGGGCATAACGCCGGTAATTGCGCTTGTAATGTTAATGTTGATAACTGTGGGAATAGTAGGCCTATCCTATGCCTGGTTTTCGGGTTTAGCGACCGCGCAGACTGAAAAGGGCGTTTCAATACCTCCGGGCGGGGCGAAATGTTACAAGCTTGGCGGCAATAACTATGTTTCCGTGGCTATCCAGAACAACGGCGCGACGAGCAATGTTTTGTCGGCTGATATAATCATAGCAACGGTCAATGGGTTGGATTGTTCTTCGTTCCTGCCCACTTACTTACCACCGGCGGGGATAGCCCCAGGATCCGGCACAACGATACTGTCCGGCAGGGGCAGCGCAGCTCTGTGTGCTAACGGGTCAGCCTTTGCAGCAGGCACTTATCCTGTCATTGTTGGAACGCGCACAAACGTGGCGCAAACGCAAGTAATCTGCACGTAACCTTTTCTTTCAAAAGAAAAGCTTAGCCAAAAGAAACTTCTTGGTCGGTCATATTTAATTTACTTGCACGCGAATATTATCTTAGTGATTTTTGTGAAGGGCCAAAGCGAGGTTGTTACTTTTGTAATGCTCGGTACGGTTGTCGTTACGCTTGTGGGAGCAGCCTACATGTGGGGCGCGCCGCTCACTGAAAAGAGAAGTTCATTAGCCGAGTCCGAAGGAATTGCGGCTTTTTTCGTTACACTTAACAGTAAAATAAAAGAAATCGCGCAAACCTGTACCGGTTCTTGCACGGAATCGATAGCCCTTTCGCAGAAGGGCTTGTACAGCGTTTTTAATTATGCCCAGTATTACTTGGATCAATCGTCTGCGAATGAGTACAACAACAGCATAGTATTAACAACGGTTGCCGCGAAAAACGTTTATGCCCTGGACAGGTGGATAGGCCTTAACACAGGAAACATAGGCGCTTATGCGAATTTCGGCGAGCAGGAAGGCGTTTTAATGGTCAAGATGGCGAAGAACACTGCTGGCGACTATACAGCGGTTTACAGGCTTTGGTACAGGGAAATCGACACCCCGAACAAAGGTTTTCGTATAGATATCGAAGCAGGCCCTGTGCAGAATGTCACCTCAGGAAAAGTTTCGATAACTTATGACGGAAGGTTTATCATTGCCAACGGGGCTGCGAACGGCAAGGATCTGGAAATAAGCAGAGTAAAAATTAATTTTGCCTGATAATCAAAAGATCCTGTTTCGTTTATCTTTTTGCACGCTAAAAATTAGTTTGATGACCAAAACTTTCCGCGGCCAGTACCAGATCCTCGAGCAGGTCGTGCTGTTCGGCATAGGGCTGATAATACTCACAAGCGTTTTTTCTATATTCAGCCTTCTCGCCGACAGGATAAACTTGTTTTCCACACATGATAATTTCCAGGAAGCCGGACTGTCGGTTGTTTCAAACTTGGTAGAAGTGTATGGCCAAGGCAGGTATTTCTACAACGCAAGCCTGAAGCTTTCTGTGCCGCGTGTTGTCGGTGGCAGCGTTTACCAGCTAAGTATCAACGACAACGGCGTTCACGTAAATGCTACGGGCACGGATGCTTACAGAGCGACATCGGGCGTTTACAACATCAACCGTACCGCTGGTGTGATGCGGGGAGCTGAATTAAGCACGCAGTCGCCTCTGAGAATAATCTTTTACAACCTCACGAAAGAGGCTGTTCTGCAACGATAGCCGACGCGTTGCCAACCGAAGCATACCGTATGCTGCATCGGTATGCTTCTAGCTGTTATGCAAAACAGTTAAATTCCGGCGTCCAATAAAGTAATGGGATACTTTGTTAAAAATCAACTCTTTGATGCGTAAGGCGGCCACAAAAAAACTTATTTTGCAGGGCGTGGCGATGGAAGTAAAAAAAGAAGACGTCTCCAAAGTCGTTGGAAAGATAGTTTCAAACGCGATGGCAGAAGCCAAGGAGGACAAAATTTTTGTTGTACCAAAGGCAAAGGTGAAACTTGTTGTAAGAAAACTCCTTGGCGCATCGACCCAGAGAGAAACGCGTAGAAAGAATCCAATCGAAGATATTGTCAAAGATCCGCACAACTTGAAAAAAATCGCGGAAAAATACGGCGTGTCGGAAGCTTCTATCGAGGATATTTACAAAAGAATCACACGGCTCGAGGATAACACGCAGGTTCGAATGACGCCGGAAGACGTGCTGGCACTGCGCGGCGAATTGGCCGCTCTCAGATCGGCCCCGGATTTTGGAAGATTAAACGACATTGACGAAATAAGAGAGAGCCTGTCAAGCATTGAAAACAAGATTGACAGCGGCGTTTCCGGGACGGAAGATAAACTGAAAGAGGCCGAGATCGAACGTGACAGTCTGGTAAACGCGAAGGACGAGCTTGAAAGAAAATATTATAAAAGAGAAGTCGATGAACAAACTTTCAAAAAAATGATGTCTGATTATGAACAACAATTGATAAAAACACAGGAGAAGATAAAGGCTTACCGGGCCGAAGGCGCCAAAATAGGAATACCAAAAACCAGAGTCGACATGAATAAAGTTTTCGAAAAATACGCGAAAGGTTTCAAGGCCGTTTATTATCCTGTTTATCCGCAGGGCGCGCAAATTCCGATGCAACAGGCTATTGCGGCAACGCAACAAAACGAACTTATAAGACCTATGGTGGCCGTTGAAAGCAAAAGCATAATACCTAAAAGCGTTATTGACGGAATACAGATCCCGGAGCCTCTGCAAAAATATTCGGCCGTCGCCGAGGATGAAGCGGAAAACGCAATGAACATAAACGTCGTTTATCCCCTTATACCGCGCGTGCCGGCAAAGGGCGAGATTGTTTATTCTTACACGAACATAAGATGGGACCAGCAGGAGAACGGCCTGGTTTACAACGTTTTTGAGCCTTCGCTCACGCCCGAGGAGAAACGCATACTTTCAAAAAGCAAAGAGCTTCTAGAAGAAAGATTAAACATAGACCTGCGAAAGTTGCGCAAATCCGAGGCTGTTAGTTATCTGATGCGCCAAACTGATGACGTGTTCTCGGTTATGGGCGTGAAACTGGACCAGAAAAGAACCGATGTTTTAAAATATTATATCAGACGAGATTTCGCAGGCCTTGAAAGAATCGAGCCGCTGATGAACGATCCGAACATAGAAGACATAAGTTGCGACGGAATAAACATACCCATTTACATATTCCACAGAAATCCTTTGATAGGTTCAATCAGAACGAACATAAAATTCAACGACCAAAAAACCCTCGACACGTTTACAGTAAAACTTTCCCAGAGGGTGGGAAAAACCATATCCATCGCAGAACCGCTGCTTGACGGGACTCTGCCAGACGGCTCGCGCGTGCAAGCTACGTTAGGTACGGACATAGCCCGACGAGGATCAAATTTCACAATAAGAAAATTCACCGACACGCCGTTAACTCCGATAGACATGATTAATTACGGAACGATAAACGCGACAGCGCTTGCGTATTTATGGATAGCCGTGGAAAACAGCAAATCGGTTTTGATCGGCGGGTCGACAGCTTCGGGAAAGACAACATTGCTAAATGTTCTTTCCCTTTTCATAAAACCGACAAAAAAAATAGTGTCTATTGAAGACACGCCGGAACTTAGGTTGCCGCACCCGCACTGGGTTCCTGAAGTCGCGCGGACGGCGATATCCGAGAACGAGGGTAGGAAGATAGGCGAGGTTGACATGTTCGATCTTCTAAAGGAAAGCCTTCGACAGCGGCCTGATTATATTATCGTCGGCGAAGTGAGAGGCAAGGAAGCTTATGTTTTGTTCCAACAGATGGCTTCAGGTCACCCAGGAATGTCTACAATACACGCGGACAGCATATCGAAACTCGTAGACCGCTTAACAACGCCTCCGATAAGTTTACCGGGCAACTTAATACAAAATCTTGACATATTGATTTTCAGCGATACGACGTCGTTCAAAAGCAAGAACGTAAGAAAAATAGACACGATCATGGAGATAACAGGCTACGAGAACGGGGCTCCGATAGGGAATGTTGTGTTTAAATGGGACCCGATGAAAAATTATTTGCGCGCCGTAGGCAAAAGCGCGGTACTAAAAAAAATCGCGTACTCTAACAGCATGCTGGAAAAATCGATGCAGCAGGAAATTTTAAACAGGGTAAAAATCCTGGAATGGATGCAGGAAAGGGGCCTGAATGATTTCTCGTCGGTTTCAAGGATGTTCAGCATGTACAATTCGGATCCGGACAAAGTTCTGAACATGGTTGAGTAAACTGAAGCATACCAGAAAGCTAGAAGCATTCGAGGAAACTGAAACATAAGTTGCTGGAAGCATATCGATATTGAGAAAATCATCGGATTTTCTCAAATAGTTTGCTAAGGCAAACTATTCAGTATACGATATGCTTCAGTTTACGACGGTATGTTTCTA
>JACQNY010000117.1 GCA_016202795.1 Candidatus Aenigmatarchaeota archaeon | reverse complement strand
TTCCCTTATGGCCGGGAATCGCAAATACACGAATATCTGACACCGGAAATGCTTCTGGACACCAACGTAGCTGCGGAAAAGCCGGAAGTCTTAAGAGACATATTAACCATGCTCTACATCGGCCAGGAATGCAGGCAAGCCTTTCTCGAACCCAGGCGGGCCTTGGCAATAAACTTTAGGACCCCAACAATCCCTGAAGACACACCGTTTTTCAATCCTTCTACGGTCCCTCTCAGAACAGACCAAGATGATGTATTTCTTTTCATGGAAGAAGCCAATTTTCTAATGGCGTTTTGTGAAGAAACCGGAAAAGGAGCAGTTTACAAACCCACAGAAGCCGACAGATGACCGACACTTAGATTTTGTGTGTTAGTTGTCGGCAGTTGTCGGAGAAAAGCGACAGACTTTACCAGATTTTCGGCAGTTTTCACAATAACCTAGGCTTTCGATAGCCTAAAAAGCGACAAAAATCATAAAACCACCAAACCGCTTCTTCGCAGGTTAGAGTTTAATCAGGCAAACTTATCATATATAATATGCTTTTTGCGGTTAATTTGTTTTACTTATTCCTAAAACCCTTTAGTTTGTATTAGGCGATTTCATGGATCTTCCAAATGCAAAGCGAACGATTATCCGTTTTATCAAAAAACAAGCCCCGAACGGCGTCGTTATCGGATTAAGCGGCGGCGTGGATTCTTCGTTAGTCGCGGCGCTGTGCGTCGAAGCGCTGGGAAATGAAAAAATTATGGGTGTCATAATGCCTTCTGAATTTACAAGCAAAGAGGATATCGAAGACGCAAAAGCCGTTGCGGAAAAGCTTGGCATAGATTGCAAAACCGTCGCCATAGGGAAAGTCCTGGATGAATTGAGACAGACGCTTTCCGCAGACCCGGAAAACAGCATTGCGCTTGCAAACCTCGCGCCCCGCACAAGGATGGTCATATTGTACTATTACGCCAACGCACTGAAACGCCTGGTCGCAGGCACTGGAAACCGCAGCGAACTGTTGATAGGATACTTCACAAAGTTTGGCGACGGCGGCGTTGACATCCTTCCGATAGGCGACCTGTACAAGCACGAAGTCCGCGAACTTGCGCGGGAAATGGGCGTGCCGGAAAAAATAGTCAACAAAACCCCGTCGGCCGGCCTTTGGCCAGGCCAAACCGACGAAGGAGAAACTGGGATCAGTTACGACGAACTGGACAAAATTTTGGAAAAACTGTTCGACGAGAAGAAAACCAGGGAAGACGTTTCAAAGGAACTGAAAACCGGTATTGAAAAAGTTAACCGGGTTTTGGAAATGCACGGGAAAAGCAGACACAAACTGTCGTTGCCGCCTGTTGCAGGTGTCAGATAACGTTTATTGAGAAAACATTTAACCGCCATCCAGATCCTTGGCGATTAGACCGGCAAATAAAATCAAATCACCAGTCCTTGTTTTCCTCTGGTTTTCCGTCAATCTTAACCTCGCCGGAATCAATTTTCTTCTTCACAAAACCGTAAACTTCTTTCGGAACCAAAAATTTCCATTCGCCGCGCAGACGGATTATATTTCTTATCCTCGTTGCGTTGTATTTTTCCGGTTCCAAGAAATCCGGTGGAACAATTTCATAATCGTATTCAAGGCATCTTTTTGTCCAGTCGTTGCCTGTGACCACAACATCGAATTCGTGCTTCTCAATCTCCTCGGCCCACTTTTTGTCGTCGCCTATGTCCGGTATTCCAACAATCTCGCAACGAGCCAGCAAATTTTCCTTTTTTAATATTATTCCCAGCATTTCTCTACGCTCGTCAAAAGAAAACGGGTTCGCCCTTTGTCGCGAGGCGTCGCTGCTTCCGATTGCTATCAACACGGAATCATATTTCTCCAGTATTTTTTTTATCGCGTGTAAATGACCCAAATGGAACGGCTGTAAGCGGCAGACGAACAAGGCGATCATCATCTTAATTGGTTTTATATCTTTATCTCAGATAAAATATGTAATGCAAAACAAATCGTACTTGTTCGTCATCGAATTGGGTACGAACCACGTCAAACCGATCAACGGCAAATTTTCGGTCGAATTTCTTGCCGGCAGGATTCCGTACACCGGAGCAAACGACGCGCGCGGCTACAGAGAAGTGCGTAAAATCGGAGATGGAGTCGCAAGGATAAGGTACACGCACGGCGGTATAAACCAGAGAAACTTCGGCTTATACGGACTCACCGACGGCGTCGAGATGGTAACGGAAACTTCGGCCAGCGGGGACTCGGTTCTTATGGAAGAGAACGACGTTAACCCGAACATGCCCCTGCCCAAGGCTCATGTTATAGTGGTACCAGACGGCCGCGTTTTTGTGGAGGAGTCTCTGCTTATGAGAGGGTCTAGCAATAAAGAAGCTCTGAAAAAAGTGAAGCAGTACGTACCAGGTCTGTTTCAGAGAATGTCCGTGGAACTGTTGGCTATTTAAAAAACTTGTTCATCCAATATAACTGCTCTGCCCTTCCACGCTTTCGTTGTCCTTTTCGTCTTTGGCGTTTTTCTTCGGGCCCACAATAGGAACTTGCAACGGTGGCGGCAGTTGCATGTCATCCGATAATGATAATGCCTTTAACAAGCCTTTCCTGAAAATCATGTTGTAAACTTCGATCATCATCTCCTGCGGCAACGACTTGCTTTTCGCCCAGGTTTTCGCGCCAACGCGCTCGCCTTCCTCAAGGAAAAGTATCTCGCCAGCGATCCTTATTTCAGCTATATCAGGCTTGTAATTAACCGCAAACGTAAAATTGACCGCAAGAACCTTGCCGTCTTTTCCAATCGCAGGCAGCTCTCTCTCTTCAACAGAAACTATTGTCGGAACCGACTCGACTTTAAAGCCGGGCGTAGGATTGTTCTTCCGGGTCGCTTCAATCTTGGTTATCTGCATACCTATTACTGGCATACTATCACGAAAAACATTGCACAGAGGAGCATTTAAGCTTTGTTAAAGCTATCTAGCCGTACCGTTAACGCACGCGCCGTTAACGCAACTCGTGCCGTCAGGGCACGCTGAAACAGTGTAAACGCAGTCGTTATTCGCGCCGCATGAATACTCTCTTACGGAAACGCCAGGACAGCTATCCGCGTATGATGTCCGATTGATCTCGCACGTTCCCTTTTCGTAGATATTGTAGCCGTCGCTGTCCGTACAAACGCCGGGGTTGGGGTCGTAGAAATAAACGAAAAATAAAACAATAAGAATCAGAACCGTTGCGCCAACAGCCACGGCCTTTTTTAACCCGTCCCGCCCAAACCTGTTTGAACTTTTTGATTTTTTCATAAGATTGTTTGGTGTTTTATATTAAAAAATCAACAACCGCAACCGCCTTTGCCGCCGATCATGTCTACACCCCCCATCAAACCGAAGCATGTGTTATTGGTATGTACATGCTTCTAGCTAACCCGAAACATACCGATACACTAT
>JACQNY010000123.1 GCA_016202795.1 Candidatus Aenigmatarchaeota archaeon | reverse complement strand
ATTCCAGAATCTGGGGGCGGATTTTGCAATAGAATCGATAAGCTGTATTCCCTTCTTTGTCCTTCTTAGAAGCATTATGTACTTGAACTCTATGTTTTTCCTGTCGATGTAAACGATTATGCCCACGATTACGAAGAATGCGATTGCCGATAATGTCAGTATGTCCAACATATCTAATACAGTAGGGCAAATCAATTTAAATAGCGCGGACGCTTTCATTACATAGGAAATCATCAAATTTCCTAATTAGAAAACCTTGGGTTTCAACGAAAAGCTTACACTTTTCGTTGAATTGGTGCTCTTATGGTCAAAGAAAAATCGCTGTTCTGGGCAGACCAATTCGCTGCGAAAGTTGTAAACAGGGAAGAAACGCTGCAGCGAGGCATCGAAACATTGCGCGTCGAATCAGGATTAGGAGCGAGCGGGATACCGCATATCGGCAGCTTCGGTGATGTATTGCGCCAGTATGCTGTTAAACTTGCGCTTGAAGACCTTGGTTTTAAATCTGAATTAATCGCGTATTCCGACGACCGCGACGGATTGCGAAAAGTTCCGTTCGGTTTTGACAGTTCGCTTGAGAAGTATATAGGCATGCCTGTGACAACGATACCAGATCCTTTTCGATGCCACGCATCATACGGCGACCACATGAGTTCGATATTGATAGATGCGATGGAACGTACGGGTGTGGAATACACTTTCAAATCCGGGACAGAAGTCTACAAAAGCGGCGTGCTTGACGACGCGATAGAGAAGCTGCTACTAAACTACAAAAAAATAGGCAGCATAATCAGGGAAATGGTAGGGCAGGAAAAATTTTTAGAAGCATATCCTTATTATCCTGTGTGCGATAATTGCGGGCGAATTTACACCACGCGTGTTACGGAAGTGTTTGCGAAAGAGCGTAAAGTTTCCTATTCATGCGACCAGGAGTTTAAAGGCAAGAATCAAACGACTGGATTGCCGGTAATCGTTAACGGCTGCAGTCACAAAAGCGAAACATCGTTTGCGAAAGGCGAAGGCAAACTGGCATGGAAAGTTGAATTCGCAGCGCGCTGGGCGTCGCTGAAAATTTCTTTCGAGGCTGCGGGAAAAGATATACGCGACTCTGTGAACATAAACGATAGGATTTGCCGCGAAGTTTTAAACTTCGACCCGCCGATACATCTTTTTTACGAGCTGTTCCTGGAAACGGGGGGGAAGAAAATATCCAAGTCCGTAGGCAACGTCTTTACGGCTCAAGATTGGTTAAGATACGGATCGAAAAAATCGCTTGCGTTATTGATGTTTAAACGCGCCACAGGCACGCGCGAACTATCGCCTCAAGATATTCCAAAATACATGAACGAAGTTGACGATTTAGATAGAATATTCTTTGGTGAAAAGAAATTAACCAACGAAAAAGAGCTGACGCAATTAAAAAGGCTCTACCAGTTTGTCAATTTCATGAAAATCCCGACAGCGCCTACGCTAAGAATAAATTACGACACGCTTGTTAACCTGACAAAAGTGTTGCCGATACAGAAAGAAGAAAGATTAAAAGTCATTTCAGAAATATTGGAACAAACAGGCCACGTTAAAAATTACGGCGAAGACCTGGCAGAGCGCATTGAATACGCAGCGAACTGGATCGGTGTCATGAAGGACGAAATAAAAACCGTTTCAATTGAAATAAATGAAAATGAGAAAGCCGCGCTAATCGAATTTTCGAATGCACTGGAGAAAAACATGCCCGCAGACGAGATACAGGCTTTAGTATTTGATACGGTGAAAAACAACGGCCTTGACGCGGCCAGATTTTTCAAAATACTTTACACATCTATCCTGGGAATAGAACGCGGGCCTAAGATCGGAAAGTTAACAAGCATACTCGGGACGGAAAGGATTTCCGAAGCTGTAAAAAAATATATTTCTAACACCGCCTAGTAGAACAGAAGGTCCGCTGTCGCCGCGGTTATAACAGCCGGGAATGTTACGACAACAGTCTGCTTCAGCATCAGAATAAAACTTGGGGCAGTGCTGAACATGGTTATCAGCATGATTGACGTGATCAACGATATTATGTAAATTTCAACCGCCCTTACCACGGACGTGTGGAAAATTCTTATCGAAATCAATTTCCTCCTTCGTGAAAAATAGATCAGCGATAACCCCATCAAAAAGGACGCCAATGAAATTGCTATAATATTCGGCAAGGCTAATCGCGCTGACAGCTCCCATATCTCCTGGGTGACCGCAAAGAAAAGCCCGCCAAAGGCTGCGCCGATAAAATCCTGCAAAGTCAATATGGTTAACTCGCCGCTGAATATGCTGAACTGATGCTTTTTTCTCATTCCGGATTTTATGCCTTCCAGTTCTTCCGTCTCTTTGATCATCTTGTCAGCTACTTTTTCCATCCTTGTTTCCAATTTATCCAGCTTTTCAGATTCTTTATCCATTTTCTTTTCGTCCAGGTTCCTTTCCCTAAAACGATCGCGCTTCCTGCCAGCCATACGGATTAACTTGGTTATGAGGGCTCTTACCATACGATTAATAGGGCTTGCGAAGTATAATTATCTTTTAACTGCTTAACGCATGTACCTTTTTTCCCAGTCGCGGATAACTTCCTCGCTTATCCTGATCCTATAACCTTTCCTCGGCTTCTCCATGAAATCGCGCAAATAAGCCAGCGTGTAGGCTGCTCCGAGGAACATACCGGACAAATGGCCAATATTGGCCACGTTGCTCGGGATGAACAACCCCAACATATCCGAAGCTGCCCAGACAAACAACGCGATTATCATGGGCATCGGGACATAGCTAATCCATACGGTTAAACTCGGCCGCAAGATCGCGAGCGAAGCCATCGCGCCAAAGATCGCGCCCGATGCTCCGATCAACGAATCGTAGAACAATATTCCGACAAACCCGCTAATGATACCGGAAGCGAAATAAACTTTCAAGAAATTTTCGGATCCTATTACTTTCTCAAGTATCAGGCAAAACACAAGCAACGCGAACATGTTGGAAATGAAATGCTGCAAATTCGCATGAAGGAACATGTACGTTAGAAGCGTCCATGGCCGCTGCAAAATTGCGGATGAATCCAAAAGGAAAAGCTCTGTGAATGAATGGGACAAATTCTGGACCGCGAATACAATCGCACACACCCCGAATATTTTCAACGCGTGCATTTCGAATTTTGGCTGCATACCAGTTAATAATACGGCAAATTATAATATTAGCATGGCAGAATTAGCCTTCCTGGCCGCCGCTTTTTTGTCAGAGATCATAGGTACAGTAGCCGGGTTCGGATCGTCAACCATATTCCTGCCTCTTGCGTTGTTTTTTGTTGATTTCAAAACCGCGCTGGTCCTTGTTGCGTTTTTCCATCTTTCCGGGAACATTGGAAGGATAACCTTTTTCAGGAAATTTATCGATTTTAAAATTGCGCTGGCCTTTGGCGTTCCTTCGATAATTTTAAGCGCAGTAGGCGCTTACCTGGCAACGCAGCTCTCCCCGTATGTTTTCAAGATAATTCTAGGAGTTTTTTTGATGATTTTTTCCATCATGTCGCTGTCAAAGCACAACATCAAATTGCCGTCTAAAAGGTCAAGCATATTGGTTGGCGGGGCGCTGTCAGGATTTTTAGCAGGTTTCGTAGGAACAGGCGGAGTTTTGAGAGGCGCTTTTCTTACGGCGATTAACCTTGCGAAGAACAAATATATCGCCACCGCCGCGGCTGTTGCGATGATGACAGACCTTGCCAGGATACCCGTTTACATCAGCGGCGGATTTCTTGCGCAGGAATTTCATTATTACATTCCAACATTGTTCGTCGTGGCTGTTGCAGGTTCCTATATTGGAAAGAAAATCGTGACCGCAATACCGCAGAAAAGTTTCAGGAAGGTTGTGCTTGTTTCCATATTTTTAGTCAGCGTAAAGTTCGTTTTGGACGGACTGGGCGGATTATGATGCGATAATCGTAACACTTCCGACGATCATGAGTATTGCGCCAATTAATCTCAAACCCAGATCTTTCTCCTTGTGGAATACTGCGCCTCCGATCACCGTTACTAAAGTTGACAGCTGAAGCACGGGGAACACTTTGCTGACGTCTGTCAGCAGGTAGGCGGACAGCTGCAAGTAATATGACCCGACGGCCAAAATAGAAACAATAATCGCCCAAAACAGCTTTCTGGAAACCAGTCTTTTTATCTCGTTTTTGTTTCTCAATGCCAAGGGGGTCAAATAAACCGCAGGTATAATAAACATCAAAAATCCGTAGAGCGCGGGCAGGAAATAAGCCACCGCCGCCTTGTCGACAACAGCGACCAAACCGCTTAAAACCGCTGCGAGCAATGTCAGCCTCACGCCTTTATGCGAGAACTTTCCGAATATTTTTCCCTTGTGCCATGTCAAAATCGTCAACCCTAAAAAAATAACCAAGACCCCCAATAACTTTGCTGCTGTAATAGGCTCCCGCAGAATTAAGGAAGAGAACAGCAATAGAAATAAAACATCCGTTCTTGCCACAGGATCTCTCAATGAGACTTGCGTATAGCGATAAGATTTGAATCCTATCAACGCTCTAACCGCCCAGATAAGGCCGGCGAACATCGCCAATGCCCATCCGTACGGCGAAGCAGGTATTGTGAACCCGACTATCGCCAATAACGGCAGGTAAAATATTCCGCCCAACAGAGCGGAAAGCCAGCTATAGGCTATATGACCTTCCTTCTTCATCACGTGCCTGTGGATTAACCTTTCGATGCCGATTGAAAACGCCGCAACCAATGCAAATAATTCCCAGCCCATAAGTGAATTATTCCGTGTAAGTATAAAATGCGGGGGGTGAGATTTGAACTCACGAAGGGACTAATGTGTGATCTTTTCCGCTAGCGTTTTTCAGCAGACAACGAAAATTGACATTTTCGTGCATAGGAAATCTATGATTTCCTATGAAAGGCTTACCCACAGACCCCTCAAGCCTGCACATTTAACCGAGCTTTGCTACCCCCGCGTTCTGATTGAAACATATGTTGCTAGCATACATATGTTTCGGTCCACTACCAACCAAAACACATGCTTTTGGTATGCATGTGTTTCAATTTACTAACTTTCCTATTTGCGCTTTGAGTTATAAAGGCTTCGCTAAAACGAAAAAATAAAAAAGAAAAGATTTGATAAATTAAAGATCGACGGGCCTTAATGTGGATCGTCCGTTACCTTTCGCCCTCTCCGAAGCTTTTTTGATCTTGTTTGCAACAACAGTGTCTAGAGCGCCGAAGAAATCACCAGAGCATCTCATGCCCTTTGCAGCTTCCTTTACCTTGCTTCTAACAACCAACGCCATTCCAATATTCACCCCCGGATTTAGGACTTGTTATAAAACGCGCTTTTCAGGCTCAAAAGCCCGAAATTTTCGCTATTCATTATATGATTCTGGTTTATAAATGCTTAGCCGAAGCAACGAACACGAATTTAAAGGTCGGTGTGATATCTGATGCATGGCTAACCAACCACATGTAAGAGAAAGTTTTGTAACGGTCTACAACAGGAGGGTAGGACAATCTCCAGGCTATAGAAGCCGTATAGATTCTACAAAAACCTACCTGCGCGACCAGCTTCTCCTGACCGAAGAGGAAGTAACCAAACTGGACATCGAGGAACGGTTCAGGCTGATACCGTTCCAGCTTGTTGTCAGGATTGCAACAGCGCACATGTCTCACGAGTTTCAACAAAAATACGGATACATTGAGATAGATCCAGGAAAAATAGCAAAAGATGTTGAAGATCTTGAATACGGCCGCGTTCCGAAGGAAAGCATGACCCCGGTACAGCATGAATACATATCGCTTTGGGCCGGAAAACTAAAAGATTTATTCTCTGAAATAGAGCAGGAAAAACGCCGCTTTACCGAGGAGAAAAAAGAGTCCGATATGAATGACAGGATGAATGAGCTATTTAGAAACGGGTAGATGCTGTTTTTATTATTACTGCGTGAAACTTTTTCCGCTTTGCGTATTCATCGAAAAACTTTTTCGATTTTTCCAGACTTTCCTTTGTCGTTTTATCCAGTTCAATAAGCCATTCTTTCGGAGCCGACTTTTTGAAATATGAAATTCTTAGAGGTGTTTCGTCTGTCAGCAGTTTATTATCTACCGCCAGACCGTAAAACATTGTGTGGTCGCCCAGATCCAGTTTTTCAATAACCTTAAAATCAGCGTAGCCGACGCAGTTTTTTATTATCGGGCTGCCCGTCTTTGATTTTATATGTTCAACGCCTTCGAACTTGTCAATATTTTTCCCGGATCGCATACCGAAGCTGCGAACCAGTTCCATTTGTTTTACCGACAACAAATTCAAAGCGAAAACGCCGCTCTCCATTATCAAATCGTGCGTGAATTTGTCCTTTCCGATGAAAATCGCTGCGCGCGGCCAGTCTTTAAGAAACGTAAAGCCGATTACGTCGACTGCGATCTGGCCGTTGATCTTATCGCCGGATTTCGTCGAAACTAAATAAACGTACGGGTCTGTGCTTTCATACCCGAAGAGTTTTTTGATGGCGGATGTCATAAGCATAATATACCGTTTTAATATCGAATAAACAAGTATTTACATGCGGCATTTGTTTTTTGGTGTCATAATGGCCCTGCTTTTCAGCGGGTGTGTTGCGCCTACTGCGAAACTGGATGAAGGCTCGTTAACGCCCAGACAGGAAAACATTACCCTTTATCTGGGCGCGTGGTTGCCTGTCGTATCAGTGCAAGGGATGCAATCCTTGGAGAACAGGAATGACTTAGTTGGGTTAGGTGCCAATACCGTTGCTTTTGGCGTGGAGATACCGTACCAGGCCGACGGATCCATCAAGGCCAGCGATATGGAAAAGTACGCATCGACTGCACGACGCCTGATCAGGTATTACAAAGAAGCCGGGCTTGCCATTTTATTATCACCGTCGCCTGTTCCGCACAACCTTGAAGGAGAACCTGGCCCTGTGCCCGAAAATATCCGAACAGAGGTCCTAAAAAGTTATGAACAATTTGTAGTAAAGCTCGCAAAAATTGCCGAAGAAGAGAATGTTGAGATCTTCTCACCAATGAACGAGCCTGATTACAAGGTTGGGACAGAGCTTTCGTCAACATGGGGGCAGAAAATCTTACCGAAGGTCAGGGCTGTGTACACAGGAAAAGTGATGTGGAAGGGGGCGTTGGGTTTGGCTGAGAAAAAAAGTATAAACTTTACCGGTTACGACATACTCGGATTCACGTCGTTCCCATACGGGGGAATAGAAGGTTACAAAGAAAGGGTAGGTTCGATAATATCTGCCATGAATAACTGGGCTGAAGAAGACGGCGTGGGTATGGTGTTCGCATCGGAATTTGGGACGTACAAGCCTGTGCAAATATCAAAAGCGGACGAGCCTAAATCCATACAATACGTTTTTGACAAAGGCGAAGGTAGGTTGGACGGGTTCTTTGTTTTGGATCCGCCGCGCGGTTTCGGGACGCCGATAAAAGGATCAGCGCTTGAACAGGTTGTGAAAGAGAATTTCGAAAAGTTGCGGTAATGGTGAATGCTCCCAACGGGATTTGAACCCGTGTATCGAGCTCGAGAAGCTCGTGTCCTTGACCGGGCTGGACGATGGGAGCGGCTCGTTGAATATTCAACCTGACACCTTTTATATGTTTGCTGATCTTCTAGCTATCACTGGTTTCCGCAAAGGCGATCCAAAAGGCGGCCGAAGCTGAGGAAATAATCTCCTTCAACGCAAACGGGAAACCTGACAACCAAACCACCGCGAATCCCGCAGCACAGAAAAGAGCTAGCATGCCTAAAAACTTAAGGTTTCCGGAGATAAAATGAATTCCCATTAAAAACGCGGACAGCCAAGAGAAAATGAAGAACGAAGTTGAGACCAATACATGCAGAGAACCGTAACTTCCGTTGAATAACCCGACGAGCGCCAGACTCGCCGAGGAAAGCATGGTAAAAATTACACCCAACTTACCGGCAGGCGACGAGCCGATATTTTTTGAGAGTTCTGATGAAAAAATAAGGATAAGCGCTCCCGCTATAACCAGCCCTGAGTTGAAAATGGCCGACGCATTTCCTGTACCCAACTCGCTCACAGCATTAGCGTTCCAGTTGAATGAAGGGGATAATACGACAGAGACGAGTATTGATGAAAACGCGACTAGAATGCCTGCCAAACCGAACGCATAATGGGCACTCATAAATTAAATTGTTTTTTAGAATGATTTAAATGGTGCGGGAAATAACAATTCAGGATGGGGGGATGGTCCAGCTTGGTTAAGACATAGCCTTGGGGTGTTGAGCTAGACACATACCTATAGTATGTGTCAGTCACTCAAAACAGACTGGCTATAACCCGTGTTCAAATCACGGTCCTCCCACT
>JACQNY010000119.1 GCA_016202795.1 Candidatus Aenigmatarchaeota archaeon | reverse complement strand
ATTTATAACTTAATTCGTGTTTTGGTATGACAGAGATACAGGCCTTAAAAACCGGGACTACGACCGTCGGTATAGTATGCAAAGACGGCGTTATTCTGGCCGCGGAAAAGAAATCCACGATGGGCTATCTTATCGCTTCAAAAGAGTCTGAAAAAATTTACGAAGTCGACGAGACGATAGGCCTTACTATTGCCGGCGCTGCCGGGGACGCACAGGCTTTGGTAAGATATCTAAAAGCCGAATTAAAATTATTCAAGATACAAAATCAAAAACCGTTAACTGTAAAAGGCGCTGCAACGCTCTTATCAAACATATTGCAGGGCGGTCGCTGGTCTTACGTGCCGTACATGGTGCAATTAATCTTGGGCGGCGTCGATGCGAAAGGCCCTGTTGTTTATCCGATGGACGCGCTTGGCGCATATGACGAGGAGAGAAAATTCTTCTCAACAGGATCCGGCTCACCGTACGCGCTCGGTGTCCTGGAAGATTCGTACAAGTTGAACATAACCACGGACGAAGCGGCAAAACTCGCAGTCCGCGCGATCAAAGCCGCAATTGAACGCGACATCGGATCAGGCGGTAAAGGAATAGATATAATGATAATCAAGAGCGACGGGATCAAAAAGGTTAAAGGCGACGACTTGGATAGTTAAATAAAATAAATTTTTAATTGGGAAACCTTCGGGTTTCCTTTGTTTTAGCAAACCTATTTGAAAATTGTACGAAACGGTTTTCTAAAAAAACATATATTGAAAGAGGAAAAAGCATGGAAATATTCGACAAGATAAAGGAAGGTCTTCCGCCAGAGGCGGATATCTCGGACATATCCTTTGAAGGCTCGGAGATTGTTGTTTACACAAAGAACAAGGACTTCTACACGCAAAACGGCGTGGCTGTTCGTAAACTGGTCGACGAATTAAAGAAGCGCATCGAGGTGCGGCCGGACCTATCAATAACAATGGACATCGAAGCCGCTTCTGCGAAAATAAAGGAAATAGTCCCCGAGGACGCAAAAGTGCGCGACATTTATTTCGAACCTGAACTGGGAAAAGTTATCATTGAGGCGGAAAAGCCGGGCCTTGTTATAGGAAAAGGCGGCGAAACGCTTAGAACGATTAAATCAACAATTTTCTGGTCGCCGCAGGTCGAGCGCGCGCCCATCCTGAAATCCGACATCGTTTCATCCGTGAGAAAGACTTTACACTCTGAAACAAAATACAGAAAGGAATTTTTGAATAAAGTCGGCATACGCATACACGCCCCGAAAAAACCTGGCGAGCAGTGGATTCGCTTGTCCGCGCTCGGAGGCTATCGCGAAGTCGGACGTTCGTGCGGATTAATCCAAACGCCGGAATCTAACATTCTTATGGACTGCGGCGCTGATGTTTCTTCAAACCAATATCCTTATTTTAATGCTCCTGAGTTTGACATATCAAAACTCGATGCTGTCGTGTTAAGCCACGCGCATTTGGACCATTCAGGCATGGTTCCTTTCCTTTACGAGCAGGGTTACAAAGGGCCTTTGTACGCCACAGCGCCGACACGCGACTTGATGGTAATGTTATGTTTAGACTACATCGACGTCTGCCAGCGCGAAGGTCGTTTTGTTCCGTACACAAGCAAAGGCGTTAAGGAGGCTGTAAAACATTGCATCACTCTTGATTACGGCGAAGTGTCTGACATAACGCCGGATGTGCGGTTAACATTGCAAAACGCAGGCCATTTGCTCGGCTCGGCTTTAGTCCATCTTCACATAGGCGACGGCTTGTACAATATTTTGTACACCGGAGATTTGCGTTACGAAAAATCGCGCGTGTTCGAACAGGCATCAACGGATTTCGCAAGAGTAGAGACTTTGATAATTGAGTCTACTTACGGCGGTTCCAACGATGTTTTGCCAAGCCGCCTGGACGCTGAAAACTCATTGATGACAAAAGTCGGCAAGGTCATGGAGCGCGGCGGAAAAGTTTTAATTCCGTCTTTCGCGGTTGAGCGTGCGCAGGAATTAATGGTCATACTGCAGGAAAACAAGTTTGACAAGCCGATTTATCTCGACGGAATGTTATGGGACGCCGCGGCTGTTTATACAGTCTATCCTGAATTTATGT
This sequence comes from Candidatus Aenigmatarchaeota archaeon, assembly GCA_016202795.1. Lineage (GTDB taxonomy): Archaea > Aenigmatarchaeota > Aenigmatarchaeia > JACPZZ01 > JACPZZ01 > JACPZZ01. Next base: position 685 of record JACQNY010000119.1, on the reverse strand, counting down.
CGCGCGAGATACAAAGGAAAACTTTCCATGAGGGCGAGAATCCATTTTTATCCCCTATCTTCAAGCGCGTCGGCTCCCAGAAAGAGCGTGAAGAGGTGATGAACTCCAGAGATCCTTGCGTCGTTATCGCAACGTCAGGCATGCTGATAGGCGGGCCTGCTGTTGAATATTTGAAAGCGTTCGCCGAAGACCCGAAAAACGGGTTGTTATTCGTAGGTTATCAAGGCGCGGGAACTTTGGGCAACCGCATACAAAAAGGCTGGCGCGAGCTGCCTGTGCAAACGGAAAACGGCAAGACGACAACATTGAAAATAAACATGGAAGTCGACACAGTTGAAGGACTATCAGGCCATTCCGATAGGAGCAAATTAATCAACTTCATATACAAGCTTCATTCAAGGCCGGAAAGAATTATCTTATGCCATTTGGACCCTTCAAAAGCGAGTGACTTTGCGAAAACCCTTCACAAGATGTTTAAGTGCGAGGCGATAGCGCCGAAAGTTTTGGATGCGATCAGGCTGAAATAATCAACTGGCTGGTTTATATTTTTATTTCTGCATATATTTTCAATGACAACTTCTTCTTATCTCGGCCGTCTCGAACCAATTCTTTACGATGTTAAGCCTGGTGAAGTAACGCGCCCGGAGGATAATTTCGCTGTGCAAGCGTCGAGAAGGGTCGGTTT
>JACQNY010000115.1 GCA_016202795.1 Candidatus Aenigmatarchaeota archaeon | reverse complement strand
GGCTCTACACCGCTTCGAACCAACGAATCAAACTCTTCCAGATAAAGCGTGTCCATAATAACTCTGCCTCCATAGCCAAAAACATTTTCAGCATACTTCAGCGTCTTAACAACTGAACCTTCACCTAAACCGAGTTCACTAACTAGTTCATTAGTAGTATGATAACGACCGTCTAAACCTGCCCTTAATAGCAAAGCTCTTTTTTCTTTTTCAGAGAAATCCCAGGCACTTGAAACTCTCTTTTTATTTTCAGGTCTAGAAGGAAGCTGGTCTACCACGTGCTGGTATCTTACCAAGAAATCCTGCAAATCCAAACTGCCATCTTCTCTTAAAGCACGTGACAAATATGAATGATGTTGTGCCAAAGATTTGCAATAAAGGGATATCTTATCCTTGTCCTCCATGAATAATCAAAAGACAAGTAGCTATATAAATCGATTGAACGATAGCCCACTTTAATCACAGTCATCCCAGTATAATCACAAACCATACTAAAATCTGGTATTTGAAAGAATGGATAATGACCGACTGGCAAACCCCCGTATTACAATCCCGACAAAATAATCAATCGGTACCAAAAAAGCGCGCGCCCGTGATGATACCATTCTGCCTTGTAAACCCCGCATTAACTTCAACAACATACTTCGCAGGATAAATTGACGGGTAGGTTGCACAGGGATCTTTCTCGCACGGTTTTGCGCTTTCAATAACATCAACCACAGTGCCGTTGGAAGTTACGAAAATCATGTCCAGCGGTATCAGAGCGTTTTTCATCCAGAACGTCCTTTCCGATTCGTCTGCAAAAATGAACAACATGCCCTCGTTATTTTCAAGCGAATTAACAAACATCAAACCTTTTGTGCGCGTTTCTTCGGTGTCCGCAATCTTGACAAGTAACGTCACATTTTTTACTCCGGACGAAAAGTAAATTGTTTTTTCCTCCAATGGTTTTTGGGCTGATACTAGAAAGAATAAAACCAGGACAGCAATTATTAAAAACTCTCGCCTCAATTAATCAGCTCGCATGGATTTCTATGATATCCTTGTCTTTCACAACATGGTCCAACCCGACCTGCGCGCCCGGGAATTTTGCCGAGCCCCACACGCGGGCGAATTTAAAGTTCTTCAAAAAGTCCTTGTGGACGTCGCGTGCGACATCGCGAACTGTCGAACCGGCCCGCAGCGTCATCGGGCGCGTTTCGGCTTTCTTGCCGACAATTTTCGTGTAAACGCGGACCAATTTTAAACGCCACCATATCGTTCTTTTTAATTCGTTGATGTTTTCGCCGGTTTTCGCGTTGATCGCAAAACCCACGGCCTTCTTTTCCGTTATGCTGTTCGCAACCCATAAAATGTTTCTCAGGTCCTCTTTCTCCGCTGTTTCCATTAACTTTTCAACGTCCTCCGGCCGCGCGGCGTCGTAAAGAAAAATAGCCAGCTCGGAATTGTGCGCAATTGATAAAAATTCCGGCTCCATGCTTGACGGTATCTCAACAACCTGTATCTGGACGTCTTCATAAAGCATCATGCCAACGCGCGGGGATTTCGTTGAATAAGGCATCGGCGACGGTTCGCCGACGCCCGTTAACGTGCGAAGCAGTTCCGATTTGCCCGCGTTCGCAAAGCCTACAATGCAAACCTGCGCCGCGCCTGTTTTCGGCACTGTCGTAACGCGGCCGCCTGACCTTTTCTTCGTCACCATTTTCTGGGATTTCAGCTTGGAAAGCTTAGTTTTCAACTGGGCCAGAACATTCTCAGCTCCCTTGTGGCCGGGTGAAACCCTGATAAGCTCTTCTAGAGCACGTATTTTTTCGTCTAATGTTTTGGCTTCTTGATATTTCTTCTGGGCTGCAAAATACTCGTAACCTGCGTTAACCGGCATAACAATAAGAACGATTGCAAACAAGTAATAAATAAGGTGTGGTTATGGTTAAACACAAACACAAAGGAAAGGTCTTCAAGAGCAAGAACGCTTGCGAATTTTGTTAAAGGATGCCCAAAATGAGATTGACAACGCCTTTAACTGCGCTATTTGCAGGGATATTTTTATCCGCTGTCGCATTGGCTCACGGGGTTGCGGAGACAACAACAAAGCAAAACACGATAGAAGGCGTCTTGGGCGTGCCGGACCCTGTAAAAGTGGTTTTGGCCGCGTCTGCGGTCATAGCGTTCTTTGTTGTTCTGTCACTGGTTTTTAAAAAGAGTTTGCGCGAAAAGCACAAAAAAATCATGTTCGTCCTTATCGCAGTTTCGATAGCGGCCGCGACATTGTATCTTGTCGGTGTCACGCTCGCACTTAATTCCATTTCAGCAACCGGCGGGCCTGTCCACTGGCACGCTGACATAGAAGTATGGGCCTGCGGCGAGCGTTATCACTTCGCTCACTCTCAAGGCTGGGACAATAAAGTCGGAACACCGCTGATGCACCTCCATAATGACGACCGGCTACACATCGAAGGCGTAGTTGTCAGGATGCAGGACGTGGAGCTGGGCGAATTCTTCCGCGCTGTCGGCGGATCTTTCACGCCCGAATCAATAACAATGCCAACCACTGTCGGCGTTAAAAAATGGTTTAACGGTGACGCCTGCAACGGTAAGATGGCATTCCTTTACATGTTTGTTAGCAATCGTCTGGAAACAAAAATGTCTGAACATGTAATCAGCCCCTACTCCAGCGTACCTCCGGGCGACAGGATAAAAATAGTTTTTTCGGAAAAACCTATGGATAAGATAAATCCAAATATTGGGGTTGAGCCGTAATGGCTATTGAAGCTTCGCTACCTGCAATAGGAACTATTCTCGGAGCCGCGATAATAGACTCCATAAACCCGTGTGCAATCGGCGTGTTCATACTTTTGATGTCGCTCACTGTAACGCAGAAAAAGAGGATGTTTGACATTGGCCTTATATACATATTCGCGATCTTTTCGACCTACCTGCTTGCCGGTCTCGGCCTGATAGCATTCCTTCAAAGAATACCGCTGTTCGCGGCAGAATACATCTCGATTGTCGTCGGCACGCTAATAGTCTTCGGCGGCATAATAGAAATAAAAGATTTCTTCTGGTACGGCCGCGGGTTGTCGTTGTCGATCCCGCCGAAACGGGTCAAACAGATACACGAATACACGAAAAACATGAGCACGCCCGGCATAATAATGCTGGGTGCTTTCGTCGCGGCTGTTGAATTACCGTGCACAGGCGGGCCTTATCTCGCAGTGACATTGTTACTGGCGCAAAATTTCAACACGACCGCGTTTCTGCTGCTGGTCCTGTATAACATAATATTCGTCTTGCCGCTGTTGGTAATACTTTCGATGGTCTATTTCGGCACAAGCATACATTCCATAAAGGAATGGAAGCACAGGAACCGCGCTTACATGAGATTAGCAATGGGCTTGCTGCTTGTGTTTTTAGGCTGGCTGCTCATACTCATAGCAAACGGCACGATAAATTTCGCGTAGGTGATATTTGTGGAAGTGGTAAAAAGAAAGGGTCATACGGAAAAGTTCGATGAGCGCAAGGTATACGCTTCATGCTACGCGGCGTGCATGACCTGCGGTTTGCATGAGAATGGCTGCGAGATAATCTCTTCAAAGGTCGCGGGCGAGGTTAAAAAGTGGGTTCGGAAAAAGAAACGCGTAACTTCGAGGGAGATATTCAGGAAAGTAATTTCACTGCTCAGGAAAGCGCACAAGCCCGCCGCTTTCATGTACGAAACGCACATGGATGTTTCTTAATATCTAACTAGGCTTTAATATCTGCGGTCAATAAAATTAGGAGAAGTGTGATAAGAAAAGGGTAGCTACTAGGGATATTCACTGAATAAATTAGGAGAAGTGTGATAAGGAAAGGGTAGCTACTAGGGAAAACCTTGGTTTTCCCTGTAGGGGGAAATGGTCCAGCTTGGTCTAAGATACCGGCTTCGGGTGAGCCTTTCTTTTTGGAAAAAAGAAATCCTCAAGGGAAAGAAAAACTAAGAT
>JACQNY010000116.1 GCA_016202795.1 Candidatus Aenigmatarchaeota archaeon | reverse complement strand
GTCATAGCAAGAGCCCCGCCGGCAAGAAATGACTCGTCATCCGGGTGGGCGAATATCGCTAGAAGCGGTTTTTCTGGGAACATAGAAATAATCTAGAAAGGAAGCTTAATAATCGGCGTATCGCCATCGAACAGCGCCATTTTTATCATGTCAAACGTCTCCTGAGGGTTCAGAAATCTTGTTTTGACAACCAGATTTCTATTCGGCGAATAACCGTTTGAGCTGTGGTCGATCACGGAATCTTGAAATCCGCTTTTCTTGACTGCAGCCACGATAGCATCTGGATCCCTTTCGCTCCTCACCATCGTATAAGTCGGCTCCAAATGCCAGAGCTTGTGGACGTCGCCCGTGCCAACAAGCGGAAGATCGTGACGCCTCGCAGCCGCCTTCGACAAAGGAATTTCATTCAGCCTTTCGTATCTTGATTTCCATATCCTTTGGCCTGAAATCCAATGTGACTTTTTCCCCCGGCGCAAAGAATGTCTTGAGCTGCTTTGGGATCGTAATCGCGCTGCTGTCCCCGAGCTTTATAACTCGCCTTTCTACATGAATCTTCGGAAGCAGCTTCTCCTGAAGTTTTATAGCCTCATCAATGTTAACAAGCCTGTAGCCACATCTAGAACAGACCTTCGCTTTTACGCTCTCTCCAAACATCTTTACAGTTTTTATTTTCATGCCGCCTTTACATTTGTCGCATTTCATTAATCCCACCTATCTCCCTTGCTCCGCGTCACGCCCACGGTCTTCAAAACATTGTTCTGTAAAATTCTTTCAAAAATCATAAAGGCTGTGACATCACCAAATCTTAAAACTGCCCTGTATTTGTAATTTCCTACCTGATAAATTTTACCTTCCTCAAATATCTTTTTGATTTTATAGAGATCAAGGCGAGCCAGCATGCGCATTTGAAGATGCTTCTCGCTCAGGTCCAATCCGTTTCTGCGTATCCTGTTTGATTCTTCCTCTGACAGCTCGCGTTTCATGCGCAAAACCGCTAAATTTTCTATTATATGTTTTATTTAACATAATATTAAAAGCTTTTGGTGTTAAGGAAGCTTCGTCCACACGCAGCCGCCCTCGCTGCGCGCTGCTCGTTCCGCTTCGATAAATTGCGAGCGATGCTTCACACTCGGCTCGTAAATATATGCAACAGCCAGCCCTTCCTTGACCATCTGCAAATTGATGAAACTTTCATTCGTGTAGATATAGCGCAGCAAACGGTCATACTGATCCTTATCCTCTCTATCTCGCTCGAGCGTGATGTTTTTCAACAATACCAGCTCTTCCAGCCGCTGCTTCGCTTCGCTGTAGCAGTTCTCGCCACGCTCGCGAGTATCGATGGAGAGAAGGCGAACTCGCTGGCCTCCTGCAATCACGATCGTGTCGCCGTCGATCACTTTCGTGACGTATGTTTCTTCCCTTGCTGAAATAGATTGATCGGCCATATAGCCGTTTATGGCATAGGCTATAAGGATAATTGCGATGAACAGGACCGGGAGTTTTGCGTTTTTTCTTCTCATGCTTTGGGCCTTCAGTAATCTTCTTAAACTGCATCTAATTTAAAAATATATTCCACATTATCTTATTATACAGAGGCTTTTTTCTTTATCGCCGATGACTCGCTGAAAAATCATTCATATCAGGGGTTTTGGTCTTGAAAGTCGTTGCCACAGCTGACGAGTCGTGCATGCACAACTATAATCTCTCCTTTATGGCGGGCTTCCTTAGCTGCGTGCCGCGCGACAGCATTCCTGCAACGATACAGAAATACATAGAGAAAAAATTCTTTTCCGAAGTGCCTAACAAGGATGGAATTGCGGAAATCGCTATACTTGCGTTGCGGAAGATTGAAGCTTGCCTGAAGAGCTATGGCATCGACGTTACAATCGCTGTCCCTCAGCATGCCGAGAAGATAGAAGCGGACGCATATTTCATATCGACGATGGACCCTTTTGGCGTCGGGCCCGCGACAACGACGATGATCGGGCTTGCCGGCGGACAGAACCCGTTCAACAAATTCTTCTTCCAGCGGCTTGTCACGAAAATAAGAAAGGGACGTCCGAATGCGAAAATAATCGTCGGCGGTCCCGGGGCGTG
>JACQNY010000113.1 GCA_016202795.1 Candidatus Aenigmatarchaeota archaeon | reverse complement strand
TTTTTCCCATCATATTTATTCCACCAGAACAGGCTTCCCATCACTGACGACAAATATCCGCTCAAAGCGCGGCGACAATCCTGATTCATCGAAATCTATCTGTCCGGTTGCGCCTTCGACCTCTATTTCATACAACCCGTCCTTGATCTGCTCGCGGCCGATGCCTTTCGCGCGGACGGCCGCGTCTATTGCGAACATCGCATCGTAGCCTATCGCCGTCAGCGGAAGGACATTCGGCTCTTCATCATATTTTGCCCTGTATTTTTCCAGAATATTTCTTATTTTTTCATTTTCTTCAGCATAAACATTAGTGTAATAAACCCCGTCTGCAGCATTCTGGGCGGCATCTATCTGGTCTTGGCCAAGGCTGTCCGCAGAGAGCAGATAACCTTGAAATCCTAATTCCCTTGCTTGTCTCAAAAATCTGCTCGGCAGAAGCAGAGGAGCATAAATTGCGTCTGCCTTCTCGGATTTTGTTATGACCGCCCTGAAGTCCTTCTCGTAAAAATCAGTGCCTTGGAATAATGTAATATCTCCCCCAAGCGCCTCGAATCTCTCCTGGAAGCTTTTCGAAATAAGGTTTGACCAGTCATCAAAAGTGTAGACGATAGACACATTCCTGGCGCCTAGGTTGTAAGAAAATTCGGCCATTGAGCCTGCTGCCCTTTCGGTCGAAAAGCCGATTCCGAATGTATAGTTGCCGAGGCCCGCCAATTCCTCGTTAGAGTCCCAGAGAACGATCAGAGGCGTTTTCGAAGCCTCATAAATAGGCGATATTGACTTAGCTTCATTCGCGGCGGTCACGAAGGCTGTGTCAACATTGTCGACATCCACCAGTTTCCTGCTGGCATATACCGCCCTCGATATCTCAAAATTCCCGTCGTCCTCGAAAATCAGCTTGTAGCGGATGTCTCTCCCTGCGTTAAGCTCTTCCGAAGCGATCTCTATGCCTCTCTGCATCGCTGTCCCGAAAACGCCGTAATCTCCAGTAAGCGCCAGGACAGCGCCGACTTTCACCTCTTCCCTTGCCGTCACCTGTCCTGTCGGCTGGTTTAGAATAAACAATGCGCCAAGCAAAACAAAAATGATAGGTATGGCTAAATAGAATTTCTTCATGACGAATCACCAAACTTCGGTCTTATCTTTCTTGGAATGTAGATGCGTCCAATTTCAGCTTCCTCATCCCTGTTCGCTGAAGAATGAGCCCAGTAATTGTCCTTGTGCCATGCAAGATCTCGGATGTCATTTAGAAAACCCAGCTGGGAAATAATTCCGAATGCCTTGCCGCTGATAGACAGCACAGTCATGTAAGGCTGCTCGTAGTAGCCGTAAGGATATGGAGACCTTCGTAAATCCCAAAAGACGTTTTTCAAAGGTAACCAATCGAAATTCCATATTGCCCTCTCATTCGGCTCGAATTTCTCAGGTTCGTATCTCATTCTGACCACAATGTAACTATCCACAAGTGGCAATATCAAAGTGCGCTGTCGCTAAACCGACAACAATATAAGAACGCCGGACAATGGGTTTCAATGGAAAACCGCGAGGTCCTGATAGAACTTGGTCTGTCAGAAGGCGAGGCAAAGATTTACCTGTGCCTGCTCAAGCTCGGCGAGTCGCAGGTCAACAAAATTAAAACAGAAACGAAGATGCACAGGACGACGATTTATGATTTTCTTGACGGCCTGATCAAGAAGGGGCTTGTCAGCTATGTGGTCAAGAACAATGTCAAATTCTTCATAGCAGCGCATCCGAACCGGCTCCGCAGTCTCGTTCAGGAAAAGGAGGAGCATCTGAAAGAAATCGTTCCATCGTTGGTGCAGCTCGCCGACCTTGAAAAGAAAAGCCTGAAAGTCGAGATTTACGAGGGTGTGGAAGGTTTCAAAACATTCATCAATAGAATGCTAAATAGGCATAGTGAGCTTCTCGGATTCGGAATAGACGAAAGCCAGTTTGAATCAAGGTTCCCGCACTTGATGAAAAGTTACTTCAAAAAAGAAGGGAAATTGGGCTTGAAAGAGCGGCTGATTACGAAGAAAGGCGCGAGTTTCACCTACAAGAAGTTCAAGTATCTTGAATACCGCTACATAGATCAGAAATATTTTTCGCCGATACCGACGATGACATGGGGAAACTTAGTTTTGTTTATTATCTGGGATCCGCTGACGGTCATTTTCGTGGATAACAAAGACCTCGCAGAGTCCTACAGGAAGCATTTCGAGCTTCTCTGGAAGATCGCCGACAGGAATCCATGAGCTTTTATAGATCAGTGAAATAGCTCAACCATGTCCATGAGTTTCAACCGATATGTATCTGCCATTGCTCTTGCCTTCGCATTGTCAGCCCCGGCTGAAGCGCAAAGCATAGCCACAGAATCTCTCGTATCTCCGGGATCGCCAGCGAAGAAAAGCAAGGTTTTGCGGTTTGACGGTTCTTACAATAAGGGAGATTTCAGCGCATTCGGTTTCATCGATTTCTTGGGGAAATTCGGCAGCTTTTACGGAGAGCTATAGCGCTCCAAGTAAACAATTCGGATATTTATACTTACTTGAGCGCTTTTAGTTGACCCATAACCTGTCCTGATTCTTTTCTGGGTCATCTATATATCTAAGGCAGACTATTGCCGGAAAATCAGGCATGCAGTTCGAGATAAACGGCGGCTCTGGCTACGGGCC
>JACQNY010000111.1 GCA_016202795.1 Candidatus Aenigmatarchaeota archaeon | reverse complement strand
TTTATAAAAAATCTTATAAATCTAATTGAGGCGTCGGAGCCATGGAAACATTTTATCTACTGGACAGGAAGAGAAAGACGGCCGTGCCTGCAAGAAACATAGAAGGCATCGAGGGCATAAAGGCGCTTACACATCCGATACGAAAAAAAATACTGGAGACGCTGGCTAAAAAGGAAAGCTATCCGCTGCAGATTTCAAAGGAATTGGGAATTCACGAACAAAAAATTTATTACCACATAAGAATTCTGGAAAAGCACGGATTTGTTGAGAGGATAAAAAAAATCCATGTCGGAATGCCGGAGTTTTATTCGGTGAAAAAAACCGCGTTTGCGTTCGTCCCGCCTTACGTCCGGCCTGTTGAACACGATTATGAACTTCGCGAATATTTCAAGGTGCCGAGGCTGATAGAGGGATTTGTTGACAGCCAGACCATAAACTGCAAGATAATTGTCGGCGCCGCAATCCCTCACGGAAGCCTTAACCGGTCGATGAGGTCCGGCTATATAGCAGGGGAGGTGGCAGCCGTCCTTGGCCGATACGGTTTTGCGAGCGAAAAAATATGCTGCACAGACCTTGACGTGAAAAGCACGAAAGATAATATGATAATCATCGGCGGGATTTATGTGAACACGATACAAAAAACATTCAACGACTATCTCCCGATAAGGTTCAACAAGACCGGGACAAGGATAATATCGGATGTATCAGGGGAAGAATATTCGGAGCCCGAGGCGGGTTTTGTGTGCAAGGTACGAAACCCGTTTGACAAGGCCAAATTTATTCTTGTGCTGGCTGGACTGGAATCCGCGGGAACGCATGCCGCTGTACTCGCATTTACGAAATATACGGACAGAATAGAGAAAGGAAACATGAGAAACAAGGACTTTATAGCCAAAGTCGTGGAAGGCGTGGCACACAAGGGAGAGGTAACGGATGTACAATTCATGGAGTGAGGCTTTTAATGGATAAAACTTCAATCTGCCAGAGCTGCGGTAAAGTTACTAAACTACTCAGTTGCGACAGCTGTTATGCCATTGTTTGTGCTGACTGCAAATACACGCGCGGGTGCAAAATTTGTATGGGTGGAAGAAAATTAAAGGCGCCTGCTGACAAAAATATCGTAAAGTTTCCCTAGAACAGCGTCCTGTTCACTTCTGTTATTTCCGCCTCGGACACGCCTTCTATGCTTTTTACGGATTTTTCCAAATCTTCGGTGCCGCCTTCAGCATCCGGAACTACGAAGTATGCTATGACCGCATTTAAACCAAAAGCCAGAGGTTCGGTATCTACTTTCTTTGATCCGAGCTTCAGAAGGGCGTCCTTTATTTTTTCGAGGTCCGTCTCAGGTGATTCGGGCATCACACGAAAAGTTACCATTACATTTCCCATTTAATCACTTCTAGCTGTTTATGGTCCTGTAAAGGAACACTTTGAACATTTGTATTTGTTGCTGAAATTTTTGCACCTTTCGCAGCGCCTGATAAGATCTGAATTGCAGTTTGGACACAGAAACTCGACGAAAGTTCCGATGTAAGCCACAACAGACCCGCACGTTGTGCATAATTTTTTGTCGGTTTTGTTAATTTCAATCTGTTGCTCCATGATATCGTATTACTTATCCGCTGTGATATATTTAAACTTTCTTTTTAAAGAAAGTTTAACCAAGCCAGACTGACACATCGGTAAATTGAAACAGACGCATCGTAAACTGAAGCATACCGATATTGAGAAAATCATCGGATTTTCTCAAATAGTTTGCTTTAGCAAACTATTCAGTATACGGTATGCTTCTAGCTGTTATGCGTCTGTTTCTAGCAACCTATGTGTCTAGTTGTGGGCGCTCCCGTGGTCCAGTCTGGATAAGACAAGAGGTTGCGGACAAGCCTTTCTTTCAAAAGAAAGCCTTGAGGGAAAGAAATTAAATTGAAAGAAAAGCCTTAGGGTAAAAGAAAAACCTTGGGAAAAACGCTTGGCAGACACCTCTAAACCCGGGTTCAAATCCCGGCGGGAGCATCGTAAACTGAAACATATGCTTGACAGCTAGAAGCATACCGTATGCTGTATCGGTATGCTTCATTTTCCGATGCATATGTTTCTAACTACCCATTCATCCGCCGAATATTTTCAACACCCACGGCAGGCCATGAAAACCTGCCAACGCGACAGCGGAAAGCTTTATCCAGTTGCCGATAAACGTCGCTATAAAGAACTTCTTAATGTCGTATTTGGAAAGTCCGCATAAAACGCCAACAACATCAAAAGGAAACGGAATAACAGAAAAAAACATTATCACGAAAAACGGGTTATACCTGTGGAACAATGAGCGCACTTTTTTCGAAAATTCCCTGTTTTTACTGATAATCAACTTGTGGCCACCATAACCGACAGCGTAACCTGTTAACTCCCCTAAGGCGCTGCCTGTAGCGGCGAACAAACCAACGATTAACGGGTTGAGGACCGCGCCGTACAGGAACACAACCGCGATTCCGGGCAACGGCAACAAAATCGTCGAAGAACTAATTAACTGGACAAATAATATTCCCAGATATCCCCACTGGCTTATCAACAGATCCGAAAACGCCGAAAAATCCATAGTATATATTTTGATTAGTTTTTATTAATCGTATGTCTGACGTTTTCAGCGCGCTGTGGCTGATACTGCCTGCGTATTTTGCGAATAGCGGCGCGACGCTTGCCAGAGGCAGGTTAAGGATGGATTTTTCAAGGAATTTTTTTGACGGACGCCCAATTTTTGGCGCAGGCAAGACGTTCGAAGGCTTTTCTTTGGGGGTTGCGCTGGGAGCGGTGATAGGCTTTTTGCAAAGCCTCCTGCAAATTTTTTACAGTTTGGATTTTCACTTCCAGATGAATCCTTTATCCGGCGCGTTGCTGGGCTTCGGCGCGCTTTTCGGCGACCTTGTCGGAGGCTTTGTAAAGCGCCGTTTCGGGTTAAAGCGCGGCTCACCGGCCCTGTTATTAGACCAGTTGGATTTTGTTGCCGGCGCGATTTTTTTTGCGTCTTTTATTTACAGCATAGGAGCGGACACGATAATGCTGATAGTGATAATCACGCCTTTGGTGCATTTGGCGACCAATATCATAGGCTATAAAATCGGCGCAAAAAAGGAGCCCTGGTAATTTGATAAAATCCAAAAGACCCACGTTTATCGAGTGTGTTGAAAAGATTACGGGCAGCGTATTTTCCAAAATGCCGGTTACACCCAACCAGTGGACATTGTTATCGCTTGTGTTAGCTGTTACAGGATTCGCATTTTCGGCTGTGTATAAAGACCTTGGGAAGTCTTTGGCGTTATTCTTTGCGGCCTTCGCAATCGACTATGTCGACGGCGCGGTCGCGCGTTATACAAGAAAAACAACAAGAAAAGGCGCTTACATCGACGGCGTCTCGGACCGTTTCGTAGAGGCTTTTATAATGGTAGGCCTGATGTTTTACGAATTGCCAAATGTTTTATTGGATTCCAAGATAGCGCTTGCGGTCCTGCTTTTCCTGAGCACAATGACTTCTTACACCAGAGCTTACGCGGACCACAAAAAAATCGTCACGGGTGCGGATAAATTACGATCGATGGGCGGCCTGTTGGAAAGATTTGAGCGCGTTTCAATATTGTTAATTTCAGTTGCGATTTCGTTTTATTACGGGACTTGGGTAATATCTTACGTTGTTCTATCACTGATTTTATTGTCATTCGTAACGGTTATGCAGAGGATTTTGTATTCTGTGAAGGAGGCGGGCAGGTGAAACAGGTTATTCTGGTCCGTACAGACATAAAAATGTCTGTAGGGAAAAAAATAGCTCAGGCCTGCCACGCTTCGATCGGAGCTGCAATGGAAGCTGACGAGAACGTTCTGAGTTCGTGGAATATGGCCGGTTCCAAGAAAATAGCGCTGAAAGTTTCCGGCGAAAATCTTATCAGGGATTTGTACCACAAGGCTAGAAGAATGCGACTACCGTGTTTCCTGGTCGCTGATGCCGGGTTGACCCAGCTGGACGCGGGAACGATAACAGCTCTGGCCATAGGACCCGCAGCCGACGAGAAGATAGATAAAATTACCGGTGACATAAAACTTTTGTAGGCAGTAAAATGAAGCGTACAACACTGACAGTCGACGCGGTCATAGAAATAGTAGGAAAAATAGTTTTGATAAAGAGGCGTGGGCGCGGCTTTAAGGGCTATTGGGCGCTGCCCGGCGGCCATGTGAATTACATGGAGAAAGTGGAACATGCTGCGGTACGGGAGGCGAAGGAAGAAACAGGATTGAAAACAAGGTTGATAGGATTAATCGGAGTCTATTCAGACCCTAAAAGAAATCCTGACAATGAACATCGAGTTGCGATAGCATTTTCGGCAAAAAAAATATCTGGGAAGTTGAAAAGCGGCGACGACGCAGAAGAGGCGGCTTTGTTCTCAGAAAAGGAAATTGGAAGCATGAAGCTCGCCTTTGACCACAGCAAAATTCTGAAAGATTATTTCAAACAAGAGGCCAGAAAGTGAAATTAAGAAAGTATGCTTATTTCGTTCCGGTTATTTTGTCCGTATATTTGCTGGTTTCGGGCTACAAAATAATAAGCCCGCTGCCTCTTACGTACGATCCTGCATTGCATGCAGAGATAGCGACATACTTGATACCTGCAAACCTTATTCCGCGGACGTGGGAGCCGTTGGCAGATGTTGCGTACACATATCCTCCGCTTTTCCACTGGGTCGCATTCCTGTTATCCGCGTCAGGGTTTGAAACTTACAAAATAGTGATTTTTATGGGGCTGTTTTTATACGCGTTGTTCCCGGTTTCATTTTATATTTACGGCCGTGCTTTCGGTGAAAAAGAAGCGGTTTTATTCTCATTCTTCGGAGCAATCCAGGCCAGCCTGATAGAAGTGTTTGCCGCAGGCGAGTATCCACAATTGTTGTCGATGAACTTGCTTGTTATTGTTCTGTATTTCCTTGCAAAAAGGAGTTATATAAACGCCGGAATCTTTTCCGGCCTAACAGCTTTATCGCACACTTTTACAGCCGTGTATACGGCAGCGTTGATTGTGATTTATTATTTCATGGACAGGAAGAAAATAAAATCCGAGCATGCCACGGCCTTTGTATTGGCAGCTTTTCTGATATCTGTTGTCTGGTTGCCCAGATACATGGAGATAGCCGATAATGCGATAAACAACAGATGGGAAAATACGATCTGGTATTATAAGTCCGGTTTCGTGGGCGCCGAGAAAATCAGCGATATGTTTTTCAGCGTTATGCCAGGCTCCAGAATGGGCGCAATACTTTTGTTGTTATCAACGGCCGGAATGTTTTACCTATATACAAAAAAAATATATTTTCCCATAGCAGCCTTTTTATTCACATTCATATTCACAATTTTTCATGTGCCGGGGACCCAGTATAAATTTCCTGACATGCTGGCGGTTGTCGCGCCGCCGCTTGCGGCCGTGGGAGTTTTTAATCTATCCAAAAAAACCAGCCTTGGAAAATTTGCGGCTCTGGGGGCTTTGATGTTTCTGGTCGCGCTTAACCCCTATACAAATGCCATTAACTTGCATAATTGCTGCGTTTCCAAGGATATACCAAACCAAGCGCAAACTAACCTGGCAGAATGGGCCAGGAATAACGACACTTCGAAAAGCTTAGTGTTGGTGGACGGGGATTATGAGGTTTGGTTTGCGTTGATAGCGCATAAATACCCAATGAACCCGCGCATATCCGAGCTGGAGGTTTTCACAGAAAAATACAGGCGGTTGCTGGACGACAGGAAAAACGCGATAAACGAAATCAGAAAAAATTACGACCCTGCGAAAACCTTAATCACGCGGGGCGTCGAATACGTAGTGACTGAAAAGAGCCTAAATTCTTCTTATTTCCGGGTAATCCGCGAGGAAAATGGCACCAAGTTATATAAGTATTATCCCTGATTAATGTTCAAGGCGATTAAGCTGGAAGACAAGAAAAAAGAACTCGAACAGAAATACTTTTTGTACCAGTTCTTGAAAGAGCAGCTGGATAACATGAGCAAACAGGCCGAGGCTATGCAATCCGCAATCCTCGAAACACAGGCCACTATAAACGCGCTGGACGAGATCGACCACCGAAGCAGCGCATTAATACCTCTTGGTGCAGGTACGTTTGTACACGGAAAAATTGACGACGTGGATGAAATAATGATAGCGATCGGCTCGGACATAGTGGTCAAGGAAAACAGAGAAGAGGCGGGAAAGATATTGGGGCAAAGAATGAAAGAAATGGAAGGATCTTACACGAAATTGCTGAAAGACATGGGAAGCGTAACGGCACAGATCCAGTCCATATTGCCGGAAATAGAAAGCCTTGCCGGCGAAATGAATTATTCTGAACGGCCAAAGTAAGCGATTAGAAGCCTGCCGAGTGATAGAATGTTCGGATTTCTGAAAAAGAAGATCAAAGAATCGATAGGCAACATAGCAAAGGCTGTTTCTAAAAAACCGGAGGAAGCGGCCAAAGAGCTGAATAAAACCGGAGAAATAAAACCAGAATCCATTGAAGTTGAAAGCGAATCTGATGCAAAGAATCAGGGATTTTTTGAAAAGATAACGAAAAAATTTACAAAGAAAATAACCGAAGTAACAATCAAACCCGAGGACATAGAAAACATTATCGACGACTTGAAAATCGGCTTGATGGAAAATGACGTCGCGATAGAAGTCGCCTAGAAAATATGCGGCGATGTTGAAAAAAACCTTTCCGGCAGGAGCGTAAAGCGCGCCAAAGTCGAGGATATTGTCAAAGAAACTCTGAGGAAAAGCGTTTCCGGCATATTGGCGCAGGAAAAAATTAACACCGTCGATTTTGTAAAAAGCAAAGACAGGCCCGTGCTTTTTTTGTTAATAGGATTTAACGGCGCGGGCAAGACAACAACGTTGGCGCGCATCGGAAACCACTTAAAAAATAAAGGAATGAGCTGCGTTTTCGCTGCCGGAGATTCTTTCAGAGCAGCGAGCATAGAGCAGTTGCAGGCGCACGGCGACAGACTTGGAATAAAGGTTATCAAGCACGGCTATGGAGCGGATTCCGCGGCCGTGATATTCGACTCGATGAAGTACGCAACGGCGCATAACATAGATGTCGTTTTAGCGGACACGGCAGGAAGGACGCATGTGAATGCGAATTTAATGGACGAGTTGAAAAAAGTATGCCGCGTTAACAAGCCGGCAATGAAAATACTTGTTCTTGATAGTTTGACGGGCAACGATATCGTCGAGCAGGCGAAGAAATTCGACGAGGCTGTTGGCGTTGATGCGATTGTTTTCACTAAGGCGGATGTTTACGAAAAAGGCGGCGCGATTTTATCGGCGACGCACACAATAAAAAAACCGATTTTATTTTTAGGAGTCGGGCAGGGCTACGATGATTTGGAAGAGTTTGATCCGGGAAAAATAGTTGAGAGATTGTTCAGTTAGACGAAAAGTCATGCACGATACAGAGCGGGCGCCGCTCTTACAGCCAATTCAGGCTGACTCAAATCAGCATACATGGAAAACCTTATCCCTGCACATCTCAATAAATCTGGAAAATTGCCAATGTAACGCCTTGAAGGGCTTTTCAAAATATCTTCCTGTGACGGCGTTATTAAATGACTTCTTCCAGCTATCATCAAGGAGTTTCTGTGAGGTTTGTTTTCCCGGACCATTTGCAACCAATGAGCTTCACGGCCTCTCTGAACATAGGAAAGGTCGATTTTGAATTTGCTTTTTTGCCATTCGAGATAGGGCTCGAAACCTTCATCAAGGCACACAACGTTGGAGCCCATTCTTTTAGCGACAAGACCAACAACAGACGACGGAAATTCAGAACAGCCTTCTACGTAAAGTGTTTTCGGCCTGAGCGATTGAACCATTCGCCTTTCCTCAAGTGATATGGATTGCGCACGTTCTATTTCCCCAGCAGCCCATTTGTAGGCGTTGTAATCGTTCGCAAAACACGACACCAGATGCTTCCAGCCATCCCAATACGCCCTTTCAACTCTCTCATTTTTTGCCATTTCCCTAAGATAATCTAGATCAATCGGCCCATCCTCGGGCTGACCGTCAAATTTCATACCAAGCGCGTTTAATGCGTTGTTTAAAATGGAGGCCGGGTGGGCTTCTGCGACACCTTGTACTACAAGAACACTTTCACCGAACAAATCCTTAAACAAATTCAGCATAATATCGATCCCACTGATTAGTAGTTACAATATATAAATCTAATCATCGTCAAATAACGTATTTTAGCAACATTGTAGCCGCTTTTTATTGCTACGGCATATTATAGTTGATACCATGGTTTTGGATAAGCTGGGCGAAGCGCTTTCAAACGCTTTGCGCAAAATTACTGGCAAAGGATTCGTTGATAAGGCTATTGTAGACGAGTTTATACGAGATCTGCAGCGCGCCTTGCTGCAGGCTGACGTTGACGTGAAATTGGTTTTTAACCTGTCTAACAAAATACGGGACCGGGTTCTTAACGAAAAACCGACAGCCGGAATTACAGCCAAGGAACATATGATAAAAACCGTTTACGACGAGCTTGTTAACTTTTTAGGCCGCGAAACCGGTTCTGTAGAGTTAAAAAAACAGAAAATACTTTTAGTCGGTTTGTTTGGTTCGGGTAAAACAACAACGTCTGCGAAACTAGCCAGGTTTTTCCTGCGCAAAGGTCTGAAGCCGGCGTTGGTCGGTTGCGATACGTTCCGCCCGGCTGCGCAGGAACAGGTTATACAACTGGGCAGTCAAATCGGTGTTCCGTCTTACGCTTCGGGCAGCGACGCTGCTAAAACAGCGAGCGAGGCGATTAAAAAATTCTCTGACCGCGACGTTATCATTTTTGATTCTGCAGGACGCAACGCATTGGACGCCGACCTGGCTAACGAACTTAAAAATTTGAAGGACACGATAATGCCGGATGAAGTTTTTTTAGTCATACCTGCCGAAATTGGCCAGGTCGCAGGAAAACAGTCAGAAGAGTTTGCGAAGCTAGTTGGCATAACAGGCGTCATAGTGACGAAAATGGACGGGACCGCAAAAGGAGGCGCGGCGTTAAGCTCTTGTTCCATAGTCAAAGCGCCTATAAAATTCATTGGTATCGGCGAGAAGGTCGACGATTTTGAGCAATACGACCCGAAACGCTTCGTTTCACGGTTAATCGGTTACGGCGATTTGCAAAGCCTTATCGAGAAGGCTGAGGAAATTAAGTCTCCTGAATTGACGAAGTCCGCGGAAAATATGATGAGCGGAAAATATTCGTTGCAGGATTTTTACGAGCAGATCGAATCAATAAAAAAAATGGGACCATTAAAGCAGGTTATGCAGATGATACCGGGATTGAAAATGCCCGAGGGAATTTTGGAAGTACAGGAAAAGCAGATGGCAAAATGGAAAATTGCGATGGATTCGATGACGGATAAGGAGAAGCAAGACCCTTCTGTAATCGACGCGTCGAGGATAACGAGAATAGCATTAGGATCTGGATTAAAAGACGAAGATATCAAAGAACTGATAAAACATTACGACCGAACGAAAAAAATGATGAAGATGGTGGGCGGAAAAAATCTTAAACGCGGGGGCTTTGCCCAATTAGCCAAGCAGTTCGGAATGAAGATGTGAATTTTCATGAAGATCGGCATTTTTGGCGATTCGCATGTCCCGGACCGCACGAGCAAAATACCAGATGAAATACGCAAAGAACTTTACGCCTGCGATTTTATAGTATGCACTGGCGATTTAACCGGCGAAGAAATTGTTGAATTTGTTAAAAACTCTGGCAAACAGCACAAAATTGTGCGCGGAAATATGGATCATCTGGGATTTCCGAAAATTGAACGAATTGATATAGAAGGAAAAAACATAGTTATTACGCACAGCGACGACGTGCGTCCGAGAGGCGATAAAGACCAGTTGTTCGCAATAGCGAAAAGATACGGCGCGGATATCCTAATTTACGGGCATACGCACGAGCAGGACGTTTGGCAAAGAAACGGAATAACATTTGTGAATCCCGGTTCTGCAACAGGTTTAGGCGTTGATAAAAAATCGCGTTGCGCGGTAATTGAGATTGAAAATAATTCGGTCAGCGTGAAAAAGATATGACAACTTCGATTTTGGAAAAAGCAAAACAAATAATGAAAAACGGCTACATCTGCGATCACTGTCTCGGGCGCCAGTTTGCCCAATTGACCAAGGGGACTACAAACGCTGCGAGAGGAAAAGCGATCAGGGATATTTTTGCGTTCGCAGAGGACGGGAACGGGAAAATAGAAATTGATGCATCCAACCTAAGCGGCTACGTTTTCAGAAACTCCAAAATTAAAAAAGAAAAACAAAAGCTGGTGTGCAAGATATGCGGAAATTTTTTTGATGCGCTGGGCGTTGTCGCTAAGAAAGCCGCGAGCAGGCTTTCCAAATTTGAGTATGAAAATTTTGTGGTCGGGACGAAAGTTTCCGGCGATATCGCCGGCCGCGAGGAGGTTTTATGGGAAGAGATCGGCGCCGAGCATTGCGAGCCTATTAAAGCCGAGATAAACAGGGAATTGGGAAAATTAATCGAAAAAACAACCGGAAAAAAAGCGGATTTTGAGAATCCGGACATTGTTGTCCTGTTGGATATGGACAAAAACAACATCGAAATAAAACCTTCACAGGTCTGGATTTACGGGCTTTACCAGAAACTTGTGCGCGGGATACCGCAGACGAAGTGGCCGTGCAGGAATTGCAATGGCAGTGGGTGTAAAAAATGCAAAAATACAGGCAAAATGTACCCCACATCAGTTGAAGAAATAATAGCAAAACCTTTGCTGCGTGCCTTTAGCGCGCCAAACAGCAGCATGCACGGCGCCGGGCGGGAAGATATCGACGCGCGCTGCCTGGGCTGGAGGCCGTTTGTCATGGAATTAAAGGATCCTGTCAAAAGAAAAATAAAACTGAAAGATATCGAGAAGATTGTAAACAAAGACAAACGCGTCAAAGTCAGGCTCGTAAAGTTCTGCGGCAAGGACACGGCGAGGAAAATAAAGGCGGCCAAGCTGACAAAGACGTACAGGATTATTGTGGATTTTGAAAAACCTGTCAAGAAAGAGGATATCAGGAAAATTTTGAAGATCAGAAACCTGATAAAACAGCGAACGCCGGTTCGGGTCGCGCATCGCAGGGCGGATTTGATCCGGGAGCGGAGGGTATTGAAATTAACAGGCCGCATAATTTCGAAGAAGCGGGTTGAGTTTTTGATAAAGACAGAGGCCGGTATGTACGTTAAGGAGCTAGTCACAGGCGATGACGGGCGCACTGAGCCGTCGTTTACGGGAATAATAAATAACAGGGCAAAGGTGAAAGCGTTGGATGTTGTTGAGATAGGGAA
Organism: Candidatus Aenigmatarchaeota archaeon; assembly: GCA_016202795.1. Classification (GTDB taxonomy): domain Archaea; phylum Aenigmatarchaeota; class Aenigmatarchaeia; order JACPZZ01; family JACPZZ01; genus JACPZZ01. Next base: position 7,443 of record JACQNY010000111.1, on the reverse strand, counting down.
AATCAAGGTTTAATATGTTTATCGGCTAAATAAACAGGTGAGAACATGGTAACAAGATCGCACGGCGTGCGCTGGGGCACAAGGAAGAAATTGAAGAAGCATAATAAGACCCCTATTACCAGATATTTGCAATCTTTTGAACAGGGTGACATTGTTGTCATACTGCCCGATTCCGCATCCGCACAGGGCATGCCGTTCCCAAGATTTAAGGGGATGGCGGGCAAGATTTCGGGCAAAAGAGGCGCCGCATACATTGTCAGCGTAATGGACGGCAACAAAATGAAAACGCTGGCCGTAAAGCCTGAACATATCAGGAGGCTCGGAAAATGAAGATTGTTGAGGAAAAATTCGTTTCCTATCCGAGGGCAAAGAAGATGCTTGAGGAAAGGGAGAAGGAAGGCGAGCTAAGTTACGAGCAGAAATCGAGCTTAGAACACCTTAGAAAATTCTCGAAACTGGAAGACGATGAGAAGATAGCCAGCGAATTGCGACTTGTAGAGAAGTTGAGGGAAGACCTTATTGTAAAAATAATAAACAACCTGCCAAAAACGGTCGAAGAGGTCAAAATACTGTTCCAGAAGGATGTTATTGATTTGTCTGACGGGGACATCGCAAAGATCATAGAAATAACCAAGAAGCACGTTTAATCAGGAAAAATCATATTTAAGAAACAAACGCAAAAACTATATTATGGCTCATAAGGCGGATATCCGAAAAGGCGTTTCACCGCTTGTCGCTTCTGTGCTGTTGATATCATTTACAATGGCAATCGCAGCCATCCTCGCTACATGGGCTACCCAATACATGACCCAGCAAACCTCGACGCTGACTACGAAAGGCAATGAAGCCAATTGCGTTTACGCCAGAATGAGCCTTGACACTTACACATACGACAAGAATTCCAACCAGCTTATACTGATAATAAACAACGACGGAAGGATCGGACTGCAGAATTTCACGTTATTCCTTTACAACGGCAGCGGCATAGGCCGCATTTCCCTAGATACGGATAACAGCGTTATAGGCAAACAAAACACCACGCTGCCGGCCGGCGAGCCAAGATCGTTCATAGTCAACGGAGTTTCGAATATAACCAGATTCCGCGTGGTTTCGAACTGTCCCGAGTATTCATTTGTCGATAAAACTGTTTAAACAATGTTTAAATAGGATTCCGGCATAATAATATCAAAGGAGAAAAAAATGAGAAAAGGCTTGTCCCCGCTTATCGCGTCTGTTCTTTTAGTAGCGTTTACAATGGCAGTAGCTGCGATAATAGTTACGTGGATAACAGGTTTTACGCAGCAGCAGACATCCAACATAGGCACGCGCGGCGAGCGCCAGGTTTTGTGCGGTTACTCTGTTCTGTCAGTTGACAGGGACGATGTCAGCGCGACTGGTACAAACTTCAATGTTACAGTAACATATTCCGGCGGGACCGAAACTTTGAATATCACTGGCTTCACATTAAGGGATGCAAACGGCGTCACATACACGAATATTACCCCGCTCGGGTCGAGCGCGACAGGATTGAACTGGGCTGTCGGCGAGTCGCGCAAGTTTATCAATTATAACCTTACAAATAACGCTGTTATACCAGGTGGGGTCGCGCTTGCAGAGTTTAAAGTAACTGGTTTGTGCCAGAGCCAGTACGTTGTTACCGGCACGGTCAAGTTCTAGGTTCATGATATAAAATGAGAAATGCGAAAGGCCTCAACCCGTTGATCGCTTCTGTTTTACTGGTAGGATTTACCATGGCTGTTGCAGCGGTCATAGTTACGTGGATAACAGGTTTTACGCAGCAGCAGACCGAAACAATAGGGCAGCGCGGGGATCAGCAGACTTTATGCGCGTATTCAACGCTTTCCATTGACAGGGACGACGTTTCGGTTCTGGGCAACAGCACTAACGACGGCAGCAGGTTTAATGTGACAATAACATATTCCAGCGGTACGGAGACGTTAAACATTACAGGCGTTACTGTCAGAGACGCAAACGGCGTTACCTATACGAATAATACAGTGCCAAACATAGACGCAACGGTCAGGAATTTAGCAGTCGGTTCTTCTGTCAAACTTAACAATTATATATTGAGCGGGATTGTCCCTTCCGGCGTAACTTGGCGCGAAGTTCGCGTCACAGCCCTGTGCCAGAGCAGGTATACTGTTGTCGGGACTGTGACAAGCCTTTAGAAAAAAAACAAACTATTTATTGGACCGATAAACCAATTAATAATATGAGAAAAGGCATTTCGCCATTGATAGCCACGGTTCTTCTGGTCGCGTTCACAATGGCGGTAGCAATTATATTGAGCAACTGGGTTCTCGATTATTCGCGCACACAAACGCAAACGCTTAATGAAAAAGGTTCGAAACAGGTTGGCTGTTCGTCTGCATGGTTAGCGTTTGAAACACCAGTCTACAATTCCACAGTAAAGAGGTTCTCAACCGAGGTCATTAACCAAGGTAACGTGCCATTAGGAGATTTCAAGATGATAGTGCTTTTCAACAACGGCAGCAGCGCAGAGTATATCATTGCGCCTGCCAACCTTAGTTTAGCGCCGGGCGTGCCAGTGTCGGTTAGCAACACAAGCGTTGACAGCAATGCGATAACGAGAGTTCGGATACCGCATAACTGCAGCGGTTCCAATGCGGCTTCGACCGCGACCATAGAGTCAAGAGATATAAAATTTTTGTAACCGTTTTAATTTTATTCTTGCTATTCCCCCGACGATAGGATATTAAACTACAAACGCGCCGGCCGCGACCCATGCGCCGTAGCCTATCGACACTAAAGCAACGGAGTGTTTAAGCCCGCCGAACAAAGACCCTTCAGCCATTTTGCCTATTGCCAGGCCTGAGAATGTTCCCTGGATTATTATCATCGAAGCGAACATCAAATCATACAAGGCTGCATTAGTATTGCTTGAAAGGCCGCCTTCCAGACTGCCGCCCAGACCGGATAGCGACGGCAACAAAAATTTCTGAAGGCCGATAAGTACGGCCAGAAACACGAAAAATATTGTGTAGCCTGTGATCATTTGTCCGTAAATGTGTGAGGCGCGTTCGGATTTTATTTTATTCACCTCCAATATCGCGCCCGATATGGCCTGCAAAACCTCAACGATATTGCCGCCAGACCTGTGGGTTTCGATTATTGTTGCCACGGTACGCTTTATCAGAGGCGTGCCAGCAGACTCGGAGAACGCGCGCAAAACATCATCGAAAGGCACGCCCCAATCCATCTGCGCGGACATCTGCCTGACCGACTTGTTAAGTTTACCGTAATCGTGTTTCGCGGCAGCCTTCATCGCGATCGGCAGTGTCATGCCCGCGCGCACGCCGTCGACCACATCGGTTATGTACAACGGAAAAATGTTTTCTATTTCCCTTGCCCTCGAATATTCTGAATAGCTGGTTGCCAACGGGGGGCCCAACGACAAAAAGACAGCAAGCGAGCCGAGAACCTGGAAAATTGTCGCGTTGTGCGTGAAGTAAAGGAAGTTTATCGCGGTAACTATAAGCGCGGCTATCAGCGAGCCGCCGATTATCGCGGTTTTTTTCTTGTTTCGCAATACCCAGTTTATTAGACCTTTTTTCTTTAGCGGCATATTTAGACCTCAGGCTGCGTGATGTGGACGAACGCCAAAAATATTATATTCATTAGCGGAAGAGCCACGAAAATACCCAGAACCATGACGCTTTCTATTGACGCGCCTGCAACTGCGCCACCTATCATGTTCATGACAGTCAATATCGCAACAAGGAACAGCGGGGCCGCGATCAACATTGCAGTGTAAAAGTCCGCGTACGTAGCGAGCAGCTCCATATATTTTTCCCTTTTTATCCTGTAGTCGAAAAGGGAGCTTTTGGCCTGGTCGCTGAGAAATTTTTTCAAATCGCCCCCGGTCTCAATGCTGGATTTTATCCCTTCGAGGAGCTGCTTGAAATTTTTCGACGGCGTTCTTTCAGACACTTGCTGGATAGAACTGGTTATACTCAGCCCGAACGTGTCGACGTTACGGATGATTTTTTTCGCCTCGGCTGAGATCTCGCCGTACTCCTTGAATGCGGTCAGCAGGCTAAACATTACATATGTGGGAACGCCCGATGCCGCGATTGCGGCCATGTGGTTCAACGCAAACGGGAGGTTTGTGTCAATTGACCTTTTCCTTGACAGCGCTTTCTGGTAAGGATAAAACGTCATGCCAAGGAAAGCCGACGCGCCGAAAAGCGGCGGAAGAAGTATTGCGAACAGCATGATGTTTGCGAATTCCATTTTAAGGATGATCGAAAGAAAACCCATCAGCAACAGAGAAAATATCGCAGCTCCTAAACCGACAGCCGCGGATATGGAAACCCAGGTCTTGAGCAGGTATCTCATCCCGGATTTTTCCAATCCTGTTTTAACAGGCTGCAATTCCTTTTCGAATTTTTCCGGTATCCAGCCGAAGGTGTTTGTTGCAATTGAAATCAGCTTGGTGGGCATCAGAATCTATATAACTATAGTATCCGCGGCTGCTTAAAATTGTTATTTCCCCTTTTTACGCGTTTCCTTGTAAAACTTGCGTAAGAGTTGTTATTTCATCACAGCCTCTTCCTGCGGATATGTAACAAAGCCTGTTTCGTTGATTTCGTAAGGATGAATTTTCTTAGAGTGGTTGGTTGCACGCATCTTCCAGATGGTTATAGCGCGTGTGAATGTTGTTTCCGACTTGAAGTAATACAAAACTATAACGCTGTCGCTGATAAATTCCTCGACACCGAAGCGCGAGATTCCTGAAGCTCCGGGCGGTATTTCAGAGGTGATGATCGATGTGCAGTTTAATTTGCGAAGTGTCATACCCAGGTTGAATATCATTCTTCTCAGTTCCGGGATGTCGCGCACATACAGACCGAGCGCTGATATGGAGTCTATGCAAACCCGCGTTGCGCCGGTTAAACGCACGTTGGATTCTATGATGTCGAATATGTCCTCTATGTGGTAAGGGTCGTATTTTATGAAAATAACTTTTCTCTCCGCTTCAAGCGCGTCAAAGTCCATCCCGAATTGTTTCATGTCCATCTTTACTATTTCCGGGCTTTCCTCAAACGAAATGTAAACGCCTTTCTCGCCGAATCTCGTAGCGCCGTTGTAGAGAAATTGGGCGCAGAAGGTTGTTTTGCCAGTGCCGCACGTGCCTGTAAGAAGCGTCAAAGAGTTTTTAGGCAGGCCGCCCGTTATCATTTCGTCGAAGCCGTTTATGCCGGTTATTGTGCGGTCCATCAGATCACTTAATTAGTATTGTAATTCCATATAATCAATTTTTCGTTGATCAGGCGGGTATTTTTTCGCCCAGAATCCTCATGCCCGACGCGGTTGTTCTCATATTTTTGATGTCCTCTTTGCTGATTGTCGAGTAGGGTTCCATTTTTTTATCCACCCAATCCATGAGGGCGTGCCTGTCCTTATAATAGAGGTTGACCATGTTCGCGACATCTTCGAATTTGGAAACCTTTTTTTCAAGAAGCCAGCTTATCACGTTTTCCTTTTGTTTTAGGTCGGCGATTAACGATTCATAGGAAACGCCCATCTTGGATCCGATCCTCCTTAACAGCACGCTGTCCTCTTTTTTCTGGAACGTGTCAGTGATCGGGTCCCATGCGTAAGCTTTTACATGGTGAACTTTCCCGGTGACCGGGTCCATCGACTCTACCTCGTCGATCTCGTTTATACGCCTTGCGGACTTTCCGATTTCGCGGGCGTGGGACAGGACAATGATCATGTCAAGGGATTCTATAAGCGATGCCGGAAGTTCTATGGGCGGGGTTATTAATCGCCTGATAACGCCTTCGACAGAGTCTGCATGCATTGTTGTCATTGACGGGTGACCTGACGCCATTCCCTGGAACATTACGTAGGCCTCTTTACCCCGCACTTCGCCCACTATGACGTAATCCGGATTTTCACGGAAGGAGCCTTTTAGTAAATCAAACAAGCTGACCTCGCCGTATTTTTCGCCGGTTGCTGTCGGAACTCCGAAACCTGTTCGCGAAACGCTCGGTATCCAGTTTTCGTGAGGCAAGCTTAATTCTCGCGTGTCTTCAATCGTAACTATCTTTTGCTCGGGTTTTATGAACATTGACAGGCAGTTTAACAGAGAAGTTTTGCCGGTCGCAACGCCGCCGCAGATCAGAATGCTTGAGCCATGTTCTACAGCGGTCCATAGGTAAGATAACAATTCCGGGGAAGCAGTTCCGACGCCGATTATATCCACGGGCGAGAACGGGTCTTCCTTGAATTTTCTTATCGACAGGGTCGGGCCGTGCGTTGTCACGTCTGATGATAAGGAGGCATGCGCCCTTGATCCGTCGGGCAAGCTTCCATCAAGTATCGGTTCAGCGTAGCTTATATAGCGGCCGCAGCGTTCAGCGATTTTAATCACAAGGTTTCTTAAAACTTCCAGATTGTCAAATTTTATGTTTGTTTTTATCGAGCCAAAAACCCTGTGTACAATGTAGATAGGAACACCCACGCCGTCGCAGCCTATGTCCTCGATTCGCGGGTCATTCATGAGAGGCTCTATTTCGTTAAGACCTATAAAGTTACGGTAGATGTAATAGAATATCTTTCCGTATTTGTGCTTGGGAACGTCTATCCCAGCCTCGGCTATTATCCTTTTCACGTGCTCTTCCAGATATTTCACAGCCTCGGCTTTTTTGGTAATCGCTGATAACTCGATCTCAAGCAGTTCCATCAAGTCTTCGGTTATTTCGTCTATTATCTTCCTGTCCGCGTCAGTGAGCGAAGGCTCCACAACACTGTAGACGAGTTCGCTTTTCTCTTTGTCCCAAGCTATGTTTGCGTAGAGAAACGGGTCTATCAAAGGGTAACTAATATTGATCTCGTGGACGTGTTCGGACAGGCTTGTTATAACAAGAGGCGCCTTTTGCTTCTTGGTGAAAATAGGGTAGACGGTGTCGTAGACCAGCCCCTTTTGTTCAGGTTTGAAAAGCTTTCTGCGCAACGAGCCTCGTAAGTTAAACATGGTACCTGAATAATATTCGGTTTGGGGGCTATTAAGAATTACTGGTAACTAAAACAGATGCTATTTAGCCCATCGGCCTTGCAATTGTGTGGTGATGTTTCTTGCGTACGCTTTTACCGGGTTTGACAATTCCGCGGTGGCGGGCGCAGCTCGGACAAGCATAGACCTTTTGAGAGTAAACAGAAACGTACATAGGATCCACGGATTTTAGAATTCCAGGGTCTGTTATGCGGAAGCCGCGGTATTTGATAAATGTCTTGTAACGAGGAACCAGCCGACCGCAGAATCCGCAGGTTACGTTTGTTTCCGCGCCCCTGGTTTTTGTGTGTGCATACTTCCTAGTGTAGGGAGCTGATGATATAGGCATGATTTATCAAACAAATTTTGTAAGCTATGTATATAAGGTTTCTTCCCGCCTA
>JACQNY010000110.1 GCA_016202795.1 Candidatus Aenigmatarchaeota archaeon | reverse complement strand
TTGCATCGTCCTGTTGTTTTGGAAAAACTCGCTACTTTTCCGCATGCCCCCGAAGGAGCATGACGCAAAACTGCATGTTTTGCGTCCGTCTGCTCCGCCTCCGGCTTTTCTTTTTTCTATCAGACTTTTACTTCTTTTGCGCTTTCAAGAAGATTATACCCGGCAGAAGCTGCGTCGGAAACAAATCTGTCTAGTCCCGGAGCAAGGAGCGGGTGACTGAATTCATCTGTAAAATACATTACTGGCGAGACCATAGGCACCAGCAATCTTCCCTTTTTGGGATGGCGCGAAACTATTTCTCCAAATTCCTTTGGGTATTTTCTGGCCAGTTGTTCTAAAACATCTGGAGGTGCAGTCGCTATATCGGCACCTGCTCTCCACGAGTCCAGAATAAGTTCGGGCGTTCTCATGCTGGCTGCAAGAAACCCTGTCCTGAATTCCCGTTCCGTGTATTCGTCGATTATTCTTTTTGCCACAGGGATTGGATCTTCTCCTGCGGCTTGCATGCGTCCCATGAATAAGCTGAAAACATAAGCGCCTGCCTCCGCGGCACGGACTCCTTGTTTGTAATCAAAGCCAAGCGTAGCGTTGATTTTTGCTTTTTCAGGATAGTCATAAACAAGTCGCGCCATCGCGCGTACGCCAGCCGGAATTGCCGGCACTTTCTGCCAGAATTCCGCGCCTAATTCATCACTCCACTCCATTATCCTGACAGATTCCGAATAAATCCTGTCTTCAATTGGCGCCCATTTTCTCCAATCCAGAGACTGCATATCCTGCCAGCTATAATCCGGAGGCTCGCAGCCTACTGTTTCAATGCTTACCGGTATCGGCCCGACCGCGTCAAATATGGTGTATGCAAGGTCGCGAATAGTTTTTATCGCTCTTCTATTTTCATTTATATATTTAGAAGCAGTTGTCGGGTTTGTTGTTACCCCGCTTATTATACCCCTATAGTGCAAGTCTTTTATTACAGCAGGGTCCGATGTATCTGCAAAAAGCCGCATGAAAATAATTTTACATTAATTTATTAAAATGCTATATTCATACCAGAAAGCAGGCTTTCTTCATACTATTTATTTTTTTCTTCTACCAGCACCGCATTTACCACTCCGGTCTGTCCGGGGCGGGATGTTACGCGCGCCTTGCCCAGCTCTGTCTGGATTATTGCTCCGCAGGTTATAATATTGCGCCTCACAAACTGGCTGTCCGCGGTATTTTCCACGACTGACAGTATCTTCGCTAACTGGTGCCTGCCTGCAACAGACACGTTTGCTGTGTTCGTTGAAAGCGCAACCAGTTTTTTATTGCCACCAGCCGAGCGCTTTTCCTTGATTTTAGGCTCCCCAACCCTTGCCGGCAGATAGTCCCTGCCGCGCTCATACCTGTTTTTCTTGCCGTGCTTCTTTATGAAGCCGCCTGTTGTTTTTTTCCTTGAAGATAATTGCCATTGTGTCATTTCTAAAACACCTCATAAATTTCCGTTTTTGAAATTAAAAATGACCTTTGGTCATTTTATCATGATTATCACAGGAAGCAGTCCGTAATTGAACATATCAACGTCCGTTAAAAATTAATTAGTCGAACCGCTTCACTATCGAAGTGTTGGCTTCGATGTGCGTCGCAAAGCTTGCTTGCAACATTTCGTCTTAGTTCGGCACCTATTTAAATGTATGCGCTAAAGTAACGAGCAATAAAATTTTTTGAATTTGGAGGACTTTTATGGAGCGGCCTATAGACGTCTTAAACAACGCGAAGGGCAAGAGGGTTCTTATAAAACTGAAGAAGGGCGGCGAAATCTCCGGCATCCTGCAGGCGATGGATCTCCACCTGAACATGTGGCTTGAGAGCGCCGAGCAAGTAAGCGATGAGGATAAGGTCAAGCTGGGAACTATTCTTGTGCGCGGCGACAACATTCTCTACGTCTCACCCGAAAAGGGCGACTAGAATAATCAAGTTTCTTCTGGTAGTCTGAAACCGAAGAGCTGTCTTAGATAATCATTAGTTAAGCTTGCTTTTATTTTTCTGGATCTCGATGGGTGTCTTAGTGCTCTTAAAGCCCTGTTTTCCATTTGTCGAACACGTTCTGGAGTTACGCCTATACGACCAGTTGCTTCGTTAGGCACCTTGTCTGCTATTTCTGTTAATGTTCTTTTTCTACCATCAATTAATCCGTATCTCATCTGGATCAATGCCTTGTATCTTTCTCCCAAGACATGGCCCATATCTGCCAATGCTTCGTCAGTGGCTTGAATAAAAGGTTCGGGCAATTCGTACCCGGCAAGAAACCGCTTTTTATAAAATCTGTGAAAACTGTCAATTTGTTGCCAAGAAGGTTGCTTTCCGGAAGGGGAGTGCCGCAATAAATATCGGTCCAAAGCATCATGGTGATCGTCACGTCTGCTAAGATGTAAGTTTCCGAATATTGCAAAAGCCAGCATCCCGTATCCTATTCCACTTTGCCCATAGGGAGAAGATATTCGAAATCTTTATAAGTATTCTTCACGAGTTATGCAAGAGTTGAGAAGATGTCAAAGGGTACTCCTTCGTTCGGGAAGCACAACAAAATCACGCATATACGCTGCCGTCGTTGTGGCAGGCACAGCTATCACATCCAGAAGAAAGAGTGCTCTGCGTGCGGCTACCCGCTGGCGAAAATGAAGCACGAGTCGTGGAAGTGGAAGCCCATTAACAGGAGCCGCAGAAAAGTCATCGTCCATAAGCACCAGAAGGTCAAGACGGCGCGCCAGGGACGGCACAGGAACTGATGACAAATATCAAGAATCTGTTTCTTCTCGAACGCTACACTCGCACAAAAATAGATGGTAACCAGCTAGCCTTAGAACCCTTGTTATGCTGTCTATGTATTCTGAGTGCCTTATTAGATATTCTGTGCTGCGCTCAGAAAAATACCGCCCAACATCCTGCAACCGACATTCAGCAAGCCAAACATCTTCAACAGTTGCCGCATTGTGCGCGTAATCAGTTATGTGAAGAACCACTGGTCAATAGACCAGTGGCATCTTGAAATTTATGAAGCCACATTTTATTACAGTGGTTCTTACCTGCGAAAGCCAAAGGCT
>JACQNY010000112.1 GCA_016202795.1 Candidatus Aenigmatarchaeota archaeon | reverse complement strand
GTCGGAAATTCCGCGAAAGGCCTGAAAGGAACTTTGGAAACAATAGACAGGAATGTGCGCAAAGTGGAGGCTGAAAAGAGGAAAAGGCGCGAGGAAAACAAAAAGTTCTCAAGGCGCGTTTTCGGGACAACAGAAGAAGAAGATTAGTAACTAGAAACATCGAGCAACCGAAAAAAGCGTATTTAAGCTCTTGCTTACAAACTACTGAAGGCGACTCAATATGGCTATTAGACCCGGAAGATGTTATTCGAAATTCCAGAGACCATACACAAGAATTTCTATACACGTGCCCAGCAAAAGCTATGTCGTCGGCGTGCCGGCCGCGAAAATAACCCAGTTTGAAATGGGCGCCAAGAAAAAGAATTTTGAAAAAGTTTTCAGGATGGTTTCAGCGCATCCGGTTCAGATACGGGATAACGCTTTGGAAGCAGCCCGTCAAGGCGCCAACAAGCACCTTGAAAAAACGCTCACGCTTGAAAACTATTTCCTAAAAGTTCTCGTTTACCCGTACCAGGTTTTGCGCGAAAACTCACTGGCAACAGGCGCCGGAGCAGACCGCTTTCAGGAAGGCATGAGAAAAAGCTTTGGAAAGCCTATCGGAACAGCGGCCCGTGTGTTCAAAAACCAGGCGATCATGGAATTGCGCGTTGCCAAAGGCAATGAAAAAGAGGCCAAGCGCGCATTGGAAATAGCTTCTAAAAAGGTTTCTGGCCAGTGCAGGACAATTGAAGTTCGATAATTTTTTCAGATCCAACCGAACTTCCTAAACGCAATTATTGCAAGAACCATAAGCAGAATTTCGAAGAAAATCACAGCAGGGTAGGCCCACGGAACCTGCAGCTCTGGCATGTTCGCAAAATTCATTCCATAATGGCTGGCCACAAGGTTAGGTAGCATTAATATCACGGTCAGGGATGTAAGCTTCATGACCACGGAGCTTAATTTTTCTATCTTCTCGTTTAGTTGTCTGGTTGCCTGGACTTCGCGCTCGCGGGCTATGTCCTTCAGCATGCTAAACCTGTTCCTGCACCTATCGAGTAGATAACTACATTCGGCTTTCAGCACATCATAATCAAAGGAGACGTAAGCTGTTTGTACCTCTTTCAGGTTCGATTCCTCCAGTTTTATCATTATTTCCTGCAGCTGTTCGATCAGGTCATAAAGCCGGCCGAGTTTCAGGCTGATGCTCCTGTATTTCTGAGAGTCGAAGGAGTTGGACATCCCCTCAAGCGTGTCTACCAGCGATTCCAACGTCGTTATGTAGCGCGACACAGTCCGCCTTAACACAAGGAACGTGATAGCAGTACTTTTACCGTACTGCTTATGAAGCATTTTCTCTAGCGGCGCAATCTCATTTTCCGTGAACGGTTCGTCTGTGTAGACAATAGTTTTGTCAGTGTTCAAAACAAGCATGTTGCTGGATCTTTTTTTGTCAAAGTTCCTGATGCTTATGATAAGGCGGCTGTCCACAACCTCCATGAAATTGGCGTTCAGTTTGAGCAGGGACGAAATATCGTGCACCATTCCCGTGTTCGAGACAGCTTTAGAAAAGAGTCTGAAGTCTTGGTACGTCTCTATACCTTCGAAAAGGTTCTTTTTTTTGTCAGAGCCGCCAGCCTCGGCCATAAATCAGTATTGGGGAAATCGTATTTATAACCTTGGGCGCCGCAGCCGAAATCAGTTAATAGCATGAAGGCGTAATTTATTCTTATGCCGTGGACAATTCCTTTGAACAAAGTTGACAAGAGCAGCGTTTCGCTGGCCGGCGGCAAAGGCGCGAACCTCGGCGAAATGATGTCGATACAGCTGCCGGTTCCGAAAGGTTTCGTGGTAACAACGGATTCTTACCTCGCATTCATACATGATAACAACCTGCAGGGAAAAATAGAAGAAATTTTAGGCGAGACAGACGCAGAAAACAGCGATAGCCTCGTAACTGCATCAGCAGAAATACAAAAAATCATAATGGCGTCGCAGATCCCGCCGCCTGTGGAAAATGAAATCGTGACTTCTTATCGTGCGTTGTACATGGCCGATGAACTGCGCGAAATAAGCGGCAAGGCCCTGGATTTTATCCGTGTAGGTCGCGATCAACTGCCGGTGGCTGTCCGTTCTTCTGCCGTGGCGGAAGACTCCTCGACAAATTCTTTTGCCGGCCAGATGGTCTCCATACTGAACGTGATCGGGCCGAAACAATTGCTGGAAAGTGTAAAAAGGTGCTGGGCGTCTTTGTATGAGCCGCGGGCAATTTTCTACCACAGGAACAGCAATGTTAAAATGCAGGCCATCGCAGTGATCGTGCAAAGACTGATAAGCGCGGACAAGGCCGGCGTTATGTTTACCGCAGATCCTGTTAGTTCGGATTCAACAAAAATAGTGATCGAAGCGGCCTGGGGTTTGGGCGAGTCCGTGGTATCAGGCCAAGTCACGCCGGACACGTACACATACGATAGAAGCACGAAAAACGTCGAGATTCAAGTTAATCGAAAAGATACGATGCGCATACGGGATTTATTTTCCGGCGACACCAAGGTCCAGCCCGTTTTACCTGAGTTAATCGAAGCCCAGGTTCTCGGCATGGAGGAAATATCCGAGTTGGTGTCACTGGCCGAAAAAATTGAAAACCATTACGGCTCGCCGCAGGACATTGAATGGTGTACGG
>JACQNY010000114.1 GCA_016202795.1 Candidatus Aenigmatarchaeota archaeon | reverse complement strand
GTAAATTTTCAAACTTAATAATACAGATTAAAAATAGTTCAAGGGTAGATCGGTATTAGTAGGCTAATTAAAATCGCGGGCGCGGGCCCTTCCGGACTTTCCGCGGCTATAAACCTTGCCAAAGCTGGCTTTGAGGTTGAAGTTTTCGAGGTTGCAGGCGAGTGCGGTTCTAGATTTGGCGGAGATTTACAGGGACTGGAAAACTGGTCAAAGGAAAAAAATGTCATTGAAGATCTCAAAGAAATGAACATAGAAACGAATTTTGATTGCGACCCTTTTTCAAAGGTTAATTGGATGACCGCATCGGAGAGCTTGGAGTTTGAATTTAGCAAGCCCATGTTTTATCTTGTAAAACGCGGCGTCGTCAAAGGAAGCCTTGACCACGGGTTAAAAACACAAGCCATCGAGAACGGAGTCAGAATAAATTTCAATTCAAAAGTTTCAGAAGACCAGGTCGACATTGTGGCTACTGGCCCCTTAGGTAAAGAATCTTTTGGCGTCGACAAAGGCATAATATTCGAAACTGATATGGATGATATGGCCATAGGACTCAGCGGCCACAAATTTGCTTACAAAGGCTATGCTTATCTTCTGGTAACAAAAGGTTACGGTTGCATGTGCACAGTTGTTTTTGACAAGTTCGAGACTGTTAACCAATGCCTGGAAGAAACGAAGAAATTTTTTGAGAAGAAATTCGATATGAACATAAGAAATTCCAAGCGTGTAGGCGGTGTTGCAACATTTTCTTTAAAGGGTGACTTTCAGGTCGGCGAAAAACGTTTTGTCGGGGAAGCCGCTGGCATACAGGACCTTTTATGGGGTTTTGGAATAAGAAATTCAATAACATCCGGATATCTTGCATCCAAGACCATTATAGAAAATAAAAGCTATCAAGAACTTGCCAAGGAATACTTTGACAGCAAGCTAAAAGCGTCTTTAGTTAGCAGATTTCTGAGCGAAGTAGCGGGAGACAGGATGTCTTTGATACAGAGCTTGGTGTCGCAAAAAAACGGTAAAGTGAAAAATCCGGACAAAGTATTCGACATACTACGAAAGAAATATGGCAATTATTCGAAGATTTTATACCCTTTGGCAGTGCGTTCCCTGAGGAAACGTTACAAATTCCTCAGAGATTGAAATCCACAAGTGGTGCAATGTAAGAATCTGTGGCATTGCCGTAGAACAGTTGGACAGAATAAAGGAATACTCAATAAAATCGAAGATTCCCGTTAGGTCTGTTATATTTGCGCAGGCGTTACAAAAGCCTTTAGACCAAACCGGCTGCAACATCTTCGATGACCCTTTCAGGATTTTTTGATTTTATTATTGCGGACGCGACTGCGATGCCGATAGCGCCCAGTTGTTTGGCGATTCTGGAGTCTTCGCCTGTAGCTACGCCGGCCCCGCAGATGACGCCAACCTGCGGGTTTGACAATCTTACAAGATCCACGGTTTTTTTTATCACTTCGGGTTTTGTTTTTGAAACCGAGTTTTTGCTTCCTATTAATTCAGGAGGTTCTATGAGCACATAGTCAGGATTTAGTTTCGCTATCCCAGCCGCGTTTTCCGGGGAATCAGCGCAGCAAATTGTCATCAAATCGTTTTTCTTGGCGCGTGCGATGCACTTCGAGACGTCTTCGAGATTGAGCTTCATCTCAGAATGGTTTATCAAAGTTCCTATTGCGCCGGCCGTTTTAACCGATTCTGCTGTTATCGAACCGGTGTGCGCACCCGGTTCCACAGAGTCTATGTGCTGCGCTATTACAGGAATGATGCCTGATAAGAACCTTATATCAGTGAACGCGGGCGCTATCACTATATTTACACCGAGCTTTGCGGAGATTTTTTTGGCGTGTTCCGCTAGAATTTTACCTTTCTCGCCCAGCGCTTCTTCATACGACTTAAAATTTATCACAAAAATGGGCATACAGATCAACGTTGCTTGAAAAGTTTCTCTATGCGTCCCATGATGTCCTTATAGCCTTCATTATACTCAAGCTCTTCAGGTATCAGGGTTGCGGGATGAATAAATCCCTGGGTTCTAAGGCCTTCGGATTTCTCTGCGGCACGGCGTCTTACGAGGTCCCAGTTCGGGCCTTCAAACCCGTCGATGGGGCCTGTGAATTTGCCGTTGTGTATACTAAACAACAATGCGGACACAAGCGGGTTGCAGAAATACGAAGTCGCTGTAGTGTTTATCGTAACCGGCATTAAAGTCATGTGGTGCGACCCGCGCGTGTTGCCGGCCACGAAATGCGCGTCCTTGAATGCATAACACGCCTCTTCTGTTGCAGGGAATGTTTTCTGCAAACGCACGATCATTGCAGGATCGTCTTTTCCGACATAAGTACCTTTGATGTTGTGTAACCGGTCTGTCGTAGCGGAAACAATAGGCTCGCCGGCCTTTGTTTTGACAGATTCGACAACATAACGGCCGGGATACATCAGTATGGCAGCGATTTCCGGCACTTGTGCCCATGTTTCCAGCTCAACAACGCGGTTTTTCATAACGTCCATTACAGTAAACACCACGCCTTTTGCGAGCGAAGGATTGATTAATAATCCGGTGTTGGATTTTATGTCGCAGAACATTGTAAATAATGGATAATTAAATGCGCCGGGTTCTGTTTTATCAGCAGCGAACACTGCAAAAGCTTCATTCTGGCGCTCTTCGAATTCCATTTCAGCAACGCCCGGTCCCATGCCTTTTACATTGCCTGAGAAAGAATCG
>JACQNY010000107.1 GCA_016202795.1 Candidatus Aenigmatarchaeota archaeon | reverse complement strand
GGCCTGAGCGGCGATGAAGCGATCATGGCCGCCTTCGAAGAAAACGCCCGCGACCTCTCCCGCGTCGGCGGGAATTGATATCCCTTCCCCCCTTGTGGGGGAAGGCTAGGATGGGGGGGGTAATTTATCACCGTATTGCGAGCGAAGCGAAGCAATCTGAGGATTTTGTCATTCCCCCGTACGGGGGAATCCAGCAATCTCACACATATTTTCCCTCTCCCCATGGGAGAGGGCAGGGGTGAGGGGTTGTTTACAAAGCAATGGAAATAGCGCTTCCGGAAATCTTCCAGATTCATTGTTCTTGATTTGGCTCTAAACCTAATCCAGATTAGGTTGCGGACTGAGTATGGCTATGTTTGCAATTAAAAAAGACTCCGTACTGATTAACCAATGTCATATTCTCCCTCAATCATGACACATCTTACTTATTGAGCGCAAAATGATTCTAAAAAAGGAAGATCTTGAAAAAGCGGTTCTGGGTTGCCTAAATGCTGTAAGTAAACTCGATGCACACGACAAAGCGCTCCGAGAGGCTCTCGAAAAAAATCAGCATTATGTTGGATCGCCGTTGGAGGACGTTCCTTGTATAACTCGAGATGTTTTGATCGACGAGCTTCACGATGCTTATGCGGAGATGGGGAAGTTGCTAGAAAGTGCTAAGACTAATGTAATCGATGGATTTGATAACGATCTGTTGCCTAGCATATTATGTCAAATCGAAGCGTTTGACGCGGATAAGGTTCAGAAATATTACATAGTAGAGGCGATATGTGATTCACCGAACATTGTTGAGAGATCAAAAGAAATTAAACCGTTGTATTTAAAATATAAACTTCCAATTGCTGTAAAAAAGAAATATCAGGAAGCGGTTTTCTGCTATCTGGCCGGAAGATACGACGCCTCTTCTGTTATGTGTAGGGCAATCCTTGAAATGATGCTGAGAGAACTCTTCACAACCGGGTTTGGGGATAAATTTATGCGCGCCAAATACAGTTTAAAGGAATTGATCAATCAATGCGGCAATCTCGGATTAATGCAAGGGCAGGATTTGTCGTTGGCGAAAAAAATCAAGAACAGAGGTAATGATAGCATACACACGGATAAATTGGCGAACAGACAAGACGCCTTAGATCAATTAAAGGATACCCAAAATTTCTTGCAGAGTTCATGGTGTAAAAAATTGGGTGCCAGGCACTTTTAATTACTCAGACTTGTAATATCTAGGTACGGCTTCCGGCGCCAAATAATTTTTTACAAAAGGGAGAAGTCATCGTTTAACAACGAGGAGTAACTCTACCAATGATTGCACAGTCAAACATAAATACTCATATTGACAGCTTTCAAGCGTGGCTTCAGACAGATGAAAAAGATGCTCCTACTTGGCAAAAGGAACATAAAGACCGGCTTGAATGGTATAAAAGGCATCTCACAAGGGAAGGCATACGCGGCCTCACACAAGAAGCGTTTGGCAGTATGATTAAGCGACTGTGGGCCGTGAATATTTGGCATAACAAAGATTACAAGGTTGGAAGGCTTATCAAAGACAATGGTTTTGAGAAACTTAAGGTTTCCATCGAACAACTTTTCTACGATAATGAATCAATCGACAAGCGATGGGATAAGTTCCGCGTGCAGGTGAAGGGTTTCGGCCCCTCGTCGCTCAGCGAAATACTTACATTTTTCGATCCCCAACAATACGCCCTTGCGAACTTGAAACCATATCGTGTTTTACCATTGCTTGGTTTTCCAATCGAGGCGGTTTCTGACGGTGCGAGTTACAAAAAAGCCATTGAGCAGATTGGAAAGGTAAAGCAGCTATTGCTTGAAAATGGTCTCCAAGATGCGGACTTCATCATAACGGATTTCTTCATTGCATATCTTTTCTATTATGTCTTTGATCTCTCTTATGCACGAAAAGGAGTTGCGGTAAAGACCCAGCCGAAAGAAAAAAGTAAAAAGAAGAGTGGAGATGTTAATATTGCGGGGGGTAATCTTTCAATCAATAGCCACGAAGCGGCCGAAGCAATCCTGCTAATGCTTGGAAATCTTTTGGGTTATGATACCTATACTCCCGACGCCAGTCGCATATATGATGGCCAAAAACTTGGCGATATTGCAACGCTTACAGAACTACCGTACTTTGCAAGTGAAAAAATCATGGATTCTGTTCAGAATATCGACGTTGTCTGGCTAAAAGATGAATGGCCCGAATATTTTTTTGAGGTCGAGCACACAACAGGCGTTACACCAGGGCTGCTTCGGATTTTTCAGGCCGAGAAGATTAATACGAAGTTTTTTATCGTTGGTCCACAAGATGTGTTGAAACGTTTCGAGCGAGAGGTCGAAAAAGCCCCTTTCAACCGTATCAAAGACAAGTACCGGTTTCGATCGTATGAAGAACTTGGAGAAATGTATTCGGCAGCCGCCAGTTATCATAAAATAGCTGAAGATTTTTTGGAGAATAAGGAAAAGTAGCAAAATTAGGTGCCAGGCACTTTTAATTTCAGATTTAAATAAGCTTGCCTTTACGATAACCAAAGTGGCTACTGAAGGCGAAACCCTCCCACTTTCCCACAGAAGCAAGGCAGGTAAACTCGGTGCAAAAAGACGATTTAAAAATCTCTCCAAGAACAAGCGTTCACAGATTGCTAAACGTGCAGCCAAAGCCCGTTGGAAG
>JACQNY010000106.1 GCA_016202795.1 Candidatus Aenigmatarchaeota archaeon | reverse complement strand
TTCTTGTTCGGTGAGGCTGGTTAGGCGGTTGGCTGGACTGCTGTATGTGTTGGTGAGTTGTCGGGTTAGTTGTTCCCGGGTGGTTGGCGTGTGGAAGAGTTTCATTATCTACCACTATTATCGCGTTAGGTGTAATGTCACTATATTTCAAATCCTCTACCAGGCGCTTGAGAGTAGTGGCTATGTCTAAATATTGGAAATTATACATCATATACTTAGGTATTTCTATGCCATCGTCCTGAGCGGTACCGAGAGGTATGGTTCCAGATTCACGCATTTTTTTGTATAAGTCTAGATTTTGCCAGAAACTGTCTGGGAGTTTGTTAGTTGATTCCATTAGCATAACACAACTCTTTTTTAGATAACTTTTAGCTTTACGTCTTGGGCTTTAAGTATACTTAAAATATTTTCTGGTGGTTTATGTTTACAGGCTAGAATTATTTCTATTGAGTCGCCAAATTTTATTGTTGCCTCATTTGATTTGGAATAATTCTTTGCGTATTCTATCTTGTTCCATAGTTTCGTATCTGCATTTTCTATTTTATTCCACTCTCTATGTTCTATAAGCAAAAATGCAGTTTTCTTTCCCTTTTTCATTATGCGCTCTATTAAATCTTTATTATCCAGTGACATTATTTCACCACTTTTAGTCCTACTCCGTAGCTCTTAAAGAACTGTACGATTTCAGGAGATGCTTCCGTGGTACTAACAAATACTATTTTGGCGTTCGGGAAAGCTTCATTTACGGCTGCGATCTTATTTCCGTAGTATGATTTAAAGTTGCTCAAACCGCGACGTTTGAGCTCGGCCTGGATGTCAGCTTTGGCTTCTATGATTGCAGTTTCTCTGCCTTTCGTAAATGCTCTATCAATTTCTATTTGCCCATGAGAAGTCTTAACTTTCGCTCTGGTATATTCGGGTATATTTTGCCACCCTTCATCTTCGAACGCCTTTTGTACAGTATCTTCATAGGCTTCTCCTAAAGTGTTTCCCATTTTTCCTCTATTAGCCGTTTCTTCACCGGTTTGTCTTGCCGCGTTTTGTGTGAGTGGCGTTCCTTCCGTTTTGGGAATTCTAGTCACTTGGGTGTCGGTGATGTCGCCGGCTTGCTTTGGGACCTTGCTTAGTTCTGCCGGTTCTTTCTCGAGGAACCTCTTGAACCATCCGATCAGGTCGGGCAACCCGACGCTAGCGTTGCCTACCGCAACTCGTGCTTTGCGCGAGTTGACATTATAAACGTGAGGGTTTTGGCTCTTGGTGCACGCACCACATCAAGTTACTTTTTCTAGTACTTTAGTTCGTGTTCCAACACGCATTTTACGCCCTTGATGGCGAATCCTTTAAGCACGTTTTGCTTGTCGATCAAAAACAAAATGCTCACTGGGTCCTTTTCAGCCTTTACTTCTATAGAGTTTAGTTTAGTGTTCAAGTCCTGCAGGTAAAAAAGAGTATCCTTTTCATTGTTATAGAACTTCTCCCTAAAGTTGACGTTATCATCTAGTTTTATTATTGCATTTTTACTTATTTTTGCTGGCGTTGTTCTTAGAGTCACTGTTCTTATATCACTCAAGAATAAACCAAAAGACAAAACTTCTAACTGGTTTATTTCGCCCGTTATTGAGCTACTGCTTATGTATATATCAACCGGCGAGCTTAAAGTAGTAAACGAATCAACTGTTTTACTGCCAATAAAAAAGGATACTGAACCTCCATCTGGATAGTATGAAAAGGACATTTTCTTTTTCGATTCTATTACTATTGTACCTAATTTTTTACCAACACAGACCATTTCCATTCACCATTAGCTATTTTCTTCACAACTCTAGTAGAGTCTTCCGATAGGATATTAAAAACTGTTATGCCATCCGATTCTGTTAATACTACTACTGGTTCGAGCTTCCCATCAAGTGTTTCGTAGTATTTAACAAAAGCCCGCCTATCGCCATAAGCATAGCCTTCTATCTCTATTCCATTAGCGGCTGTTTCATAAGATTTATCTATTGTTTGCTCTTTTGTCCAGCCAGTCCTTTTTCCAACCTCTTCAAATCTGGTTAGTCCACCTTGGCGTACTTCTTCAAGGTGTCCTCTAAAACCCGGTGATTCTTTAACAGCAGACTTACCTATAATCTCTCCTGGTTGCCTTATTACGTTTTGTTCATTTGGTGTCCACGTTTTTGGGATTGTTTCTGTTACTGCTGTCGTGATTGGTCTTATCACGCTTCTAGTGCTGGTTAGTTGTTCCCGGGTGGTCGGCGTGTGGAAGAGTTTGGTCATGTATGTCCTGCCGGGAGCGCGTTCAAGCAGGCTGCCTAGGGTGCCTTTTGCCGCGCCAAAGAGGTTCTTTGTGCCGGTGAATATGCGTGAGATGAGGGTGTTGACTGGTTTTGGGACTGGGGCGACCGCGATTCCGAGGACGACCGCTCTCGTGGGGGTTGGGTCGGCTGCGAGCTCGTAGCCGAGGCGGTATGTTGTTGAGAATAGGCCTAGGTCGATGTTGCCTAGCGTGTGGAAGAAGTTTGAGGTTGGGTTGCCGTCGATGACGCTTTTTAGGTAGGCTTGGGCGCCTTTGTCGCCGTTTGATACGGCGAGCGCGTACTCGTACTGTACTTGTGGCGTGTCTATCTCGTTCATTAGGTAATTGTTTTGTAGTATGCTGCTGGTGTATGAGCCGCCCATGCTCTCTCGCGCGTAAACGCTGAGCGCGTATTCGCGTGCTTGAAACTTTGATGCCATGGCATTGTCGAATGCTTTCTTTGGGATCTGCCCGTCTTGGTATAGTTGGGCTAGCTCGGCTGGTTTCGCGGTTATTGGGTAGCGTCCTCCAGGGCCGTTTACTGTCGGGATGAATGTTCCGTTCATGTAGATAAAGTCTGGGTTGGTGTTGGTGCCTGCGGGTGTGGTGGCTTGGTCTGGGTAGTTTGCGTATGGGGAGCGGGTTGTCTTGGTTTTCTTAGATGAGTCGAATGGCGTTGCTTCGCTGGCTGGAGGCGCGACGTGGGTAATGTCATTGTTTACCAGGCTGTCTGGTTTGGTATTTTCTAGCGAGAATGTTTGCTTGCTGGCGGGTGGTAGTATTCCTAAGTCTTGCAGCCTTAGGGTTAGGTTTTCTGGCATGGGAGTGGCGTTTCGGGTTGTGAATTGAAGCATGAGTTGCTCTCCCGCGTTGAGCGGGAGTGGGCCTTTCGGGAACACTGATACCGGAGTTGGAGCGGGTTTGGGTGTGGCGAAAGCGAGTGTTTGTCTGCCTTGTGGGGTGTTTAAGTACGCGCTGGTGCCGGCAAGGCTGGCGACCAGTGAATCCGAGTAACC
>JACQNY010000109.1 GCA_016202795.1 Candidatus Aenigmatarchaeota archaeon | reverse complement strand
CAAATTTCTCCCCTTTTGGTGTTGTTCCTAAAAATTTTCCGTTTAAGTATATGTCTGCCATAATCGAATCACTTTTATTTTCATTTGTGGTTTGCATCAAACCGGATTTTCTATATTCAACGAATCCATGAGGTCTTTGCTCTCTTTTTCATTCATGCCCGAAACTGCTTCTGCCATTATGGACAAATATTTTCTCAAACCTATCGAAGGTCCTTC
Source organism: Candidatus Aenigmatarchaeota archaeon (assembly GCA_016202795.1). Classification (GTDB taxonomy): domain Archaea; phylum Aenigmatarchaeota; class Aenigmatarchaeia; order JACPZZ01; family JACPZZ01; genus JACPZZ01. The sequence continues at coordinate 1,795 of JACQNY010000109.1, read as the reverse complement.
TGGCGTTTCCGACGGGCAAAGACGACCCCAGTGGGTTAAATGCAATTCACGCGCCTCGAAATGCTCCTGCGTGGTTGTTAAAGGTGACAAAACGTTTCGAATGTGCGATAATGTTCTTATGAAATTCCCTCTTTCCAACCGTTGCGATACACCTGTTCGCCCGCCGACCCACGCACCTGTTGCTAACGATGACGCCAATTGGTTTGTTAACACGTTCGATTCAACTACGGACTGAACAGAAGGAACTTTACCTCGCTTTGCAAGTTTTTGATAATTGTAACATATTCTCGTTATTAATCCCCACCTTCCCAAGAGGATCGATCGAAATAAAAGTTCCAGGAGGTCGCCGGACATTCTTAATCTCTTATTTGCATAATGATCTAAGTCGTCCTCGGTTACGTTTCCGAGCCTCAAATCAATGAGTTTCTTCGCAACCTTGGAAAGGTATTTCGCTTTTTCCAGGCGGTTCTCTGGTTTCTGTCCGATGTGAGGTAACAAGTATCTATCAATAACTTGCTCGGCGCGCGATTTTCTGTATTCTGGCGCGACTTTTAAATGCTTGCCGATTCCGTCTAACGCATCTTCAACTTTTTTTACATCGCTTTCGTAAATGTTTGGATAAAATTCCTCGGATATCTGCGTATCGCTTGACACAGAAGCTATGATATCCTTGTCCGTTTCCAGCCCCAGGGATTTGAGCAATATTATCATAGGTATTTTATGAACATTGGCAAATGACGCTGTGATAACGCCGTCCTGCTTCATTTCAACTATGTGGCGTTGCACAAACCCGTCTTTCTCCGAATTTATTCTCGCCACACCGGCGACTGTACCTTCTTTTTTCTCAAGAATTATCCTGTTCGGCGATATTTCCTCTACCAGAACCAACGCTCTTTCTGTGCCGTTTACTATGAAATATGCGCCCGGATCCTGGGGATCTTCCCCGACTTCAACGAGCTCCTGCTCCGACAAGTTTACAGTGGAGCATAATTCTGTTTTTACCATTACAGGTAAATCGCCGATGTGAACCATTACAGGCCTTTCTTCCACGTCGTTGATCACCTGTGTCATTTCAACGTACAAAGGAGCTGCATAAGTTAAATTTCTAAGCCGCGCTTCCATGGGAAATACCGTTCTTATCGCGCCGTCGGCTTCTTTCACGGAAGGCTTCCCAAGTTTTATCTTGCCCAATTTTATTTTAAGGTTTAATTCCGGCACTTCAGGCTTTATTTCCCCTATCTGGGTTATTATTTTTTGCAGCCTGAAACTAACAAAATCGTTAAACGATTCGAGTTGGTATTTAACAAATCCCCTTTCTTTTGCGAATGACGCCATCAAAAGTTTCGAATTCACTGTTGGTCCCTCACTACCAATCTGTAATAATGCATAATGCCCGCGGTGTGCGAATCCCTTGTTATTTTTACAACGTCTCCCACGTTCGCGCCTATTTCCTTGACAACAACGTCGTCTTCCGTAATTTTCGGAAGCTGGTTTATAGAAATTTTATACGTGTCCAAAATATGTTTTATTTCATCGGGCGTAAGAATCTCGTGTTTTGGAACTATAATATGGCTTGTAATTTTTATTTCTTCCTTCATACAAAACCCCTTTCATGAAAAAGTGTTTTGATCCCCAACAGCGAAAACCCGTGTTTTCGCGCATAGTTTTGCAATGCAAAACTATGAAATGATTTTGGTGTCAAACACTTCATTTATTTCATCTCCGCAACTGGACGCATATCATGGATATGTGTCAATTTCGACGATTGGGCCCGGCGGGATTTGAACCCACGACT
>JACQNY010000108.1 GCA_016202795.1 Candidatus Aenigmatarchaeota archaeon | reverse complement strand
GAAATTAAAATTTCCCTCGGTTGCATGCCTTCGTATTTCAGTGGGACTCGATCGAGATATATTTCACAGCCGCCTGAAAGCTGTGCCATCTCACCTATCGACGACGACAGCCCGCCTGCGCCGTTGTCCGTTATCGCTTCAAACAAACCGAGGTCGCGGGCTTTGATTAAGAAATCATACACGCGCTTTTGCACAATTGGGTCGCCGATTTGTACAGCCGAAGAAGGCGACTTCTCATGCAGCGTGCCCGAGGAAAATGTCGCGCCGTGTATGCCGTCTTTACCAACGCGCCCGCCGACCATTACAGCGAGATAACCGGGTTCAATAACCTTTTCTTCTGTACGTCTTCCGTTTATCTCGCCGGGTATTACGCCGACAGAACCGCAGAATACCAAAGGCTTTCCCAAAAAGCTGTCGTGGAAAAATACTGAGCCGTTTACGGTGGGTATGCCTGTCTTATTCCCGGCGTGTTCGATTCCCTTGAAAACTCCTTTTCTCACACGGTCCGGATGAAGTATTGTTGATGGTAAATAGCCTGCGTAATCAGGATTTGCGAAACACAACACATCTGTTGACGCAATTAATTCCGCCCCGATGCCCGCGCCCATTATGTCGCGATGGCAGCCGTTAACGCCGGTCAACGCGCCGCCGTAAGGGTCTTTTGCGCTCGGGCTGTTGTGCGTCTCGACTTTCATCAGCATGTTCCACATGTCGTTGAATTTCACAATGCCGGCGTTGTCCTTGAATACGGAAACTAAAACATTTTTCCATTTGTCTGTTTTTGCTATTTCTTCGGTCGAACCTTTGATGAAAGTTTTGAAAAGGCTGTCAACATCAAAAGTCTGGCCTGTTTCCTTGTCAACATAGCGCACCGCAGCATTGAATATTTTGTGCTTGCAATGCTCGCTCCATGTCTGTGCCAATACTTCTAATTCTACATCCGTTGGTTTCGCGTCCAGTCCGAGAAGTTTTCTTTCCTGTACAAAACCAGGCCTTTGATACTCGCCGCCTATGCCTCTCATCTCACGCAGGTTTAATGCAAGCTCGCCCTTTGTGCTTATCTCCATCAGCAAATTGTCAGCAATATTAAGATCGATATAACCCACCCTTACGCCGTTGGCCGCGATCATACTGGGTATCGTGTGCAATCCTGTCCTTCTGTCCCATGTGCGATAATCGCGGATTTGCACGTCCTCAATCAGCGGGTTAGCGAGCATGGCAACGGCAGCGCGTCGTAAATCTTCGGCATTTGCTCCTTTTACAAAATATTGCGCTGATGTGTAGGCGTTTCCTTCGTCCATATTCCTGTCAAGAACTATTTCTGCAACTTCTTTTGTTGTTCGGCCCTGTGGGTCGGCGACGCCGGGCTTCCTTGAAACTTCTAAAAGAAAATCGAAATCGCCGGGATTAATTTGTTCGTTTATCGCGGAGAATTCTGTGACAGGGTCTGTTAATTCTGTTTGAAGTTTTTCTATGTCGTCTTCGGAAAGCCCAAAGCCGAAAGTTATTTTCCGGGCGCTTCGGATATTTTCCGTTTTCACGCCGCGTTCGGCAAAGTCCAATTGTACCGCAGCCGCAGAAGCGTCCGAGAACTCGGGTTTAATGGCAATCTGTAAAGTGTTCGGTTTAGTATCAGCCATCAGGCTCAACTATAGTAAATGTGTAAGCGATTTAAGCCTTAACCGCTTAGTTTTTTCAAGTGTGGATATGGCATACCAGCGTTCCTCGTTGCATAGGTTATACGATCCGGAAATTGAACAACGGCCTATGCGTGTCGCTGACCTTATGTCAGGCTCTGGAACCAATGTTGTAAAAACAATGGAGCATCAGCAAAAGCTTGCAACGGAAAGAGGTAGATCGCCTTACGAAGTTGTCGTTATTTTTACAGACAACAAAGGAAGCAAGGCGCAGCAAATCGCCGAAGAATTTTCTTTGCCTTGGGAATGTGACGATATAGCGGATTTTTATGTAGGCCGAGGACATCCGAACAAACGCGATTTAAGTTTGCGGCCGGCATATTTTGAGCGCGTCGTAAGAAAATTGGAGCCATACAGGCCGGATATTGTCGTGTTGGGCGGTTTCATGAGCATAGTTACCGAACCTTTATTGTCAACGTGGTTAGGCATTAACGTTCACCCTGCAGACCTTTCAATTGTTGAAAATGGAAGAAGGAAATACACCGGCGACAACGCGGTACGAGATCAAATTCTTGCCGGCGAAAAAGAATTGTGTTCAAGCACGCATTTAGTCAGGCCGCAAGTCGATTACGGCGAAGTGCTTTTAATTTCGAAAAGCCTGCCTGTCGATTTGGAGCAGGCTGCAGTGGAACTGGCGTCGGAAGGCGTATTAAACATGGACGTTGATCCGAGGACATTTAATTTGGAATTTCTGAGGGATCCCAGAAATAAAAGAATCGCAAAGTGGATCGCCGACAAACATCAGGGACGGTTGAAAGAAATGGGCGATTGGGTAATTTTACCGAGAACAGTTGAAATGGTAGCCGACGGCAGGTTTGCGTTGGGCGAAAAAGGCGTTTATCTGGACGGCGTTCCGATACCGGCTGGCTGCAGATTAGCTTAAATAATTTATCTGCTTCTTAATCTTAGTGTCTTGATGTCCGTATACATTGTTGATTTTTCAAAAGAGCCTTTAACCCCATTAACAGCAATTTCTCCGCTGGACGGCCGCTATTGGGGCCGTGTTAACAGACTGTCGAACCGATTCTCCGAAGCCGCTTGGATGCGTGCGCGCGTGCATGTCGAGGCTGAATATTTGGTTGCGTCATCGGACGAAGGCGTGATCCGCCAGCTTTCGGGTCAGGAAAGAGGTTTTATGGAAAATCTTTACAAAAATTTCTCGTTAACCGACGCCGTCGAGGTTAAAAAAATAGAACGCGGGCGCGCAAGGCGCCACGACATAAAAGCTATAGAATATTGGATGGGCGATAAATTCCGAGGCACGTCAATGGCAGACCTCGTGCCGAAAATTCATTTAGGCTTGACGTCGGAAGACGTTGATAACATCGCGATACATTACTTGTTGAAACAGGGCGTAATGGAGGATTATTTGCCGACCGTTGTCAATGTAATCGAAGATTTGCGCGGCATAGTAACAGACAACAAAGCGGTTGCGATTCTCGGCAGGACGCACGGTAAACGTGCAGACACGACATCGCTCGGCAAAGAAATGGCATTCTTCCTTGAACGCGTTGGAACCGCAGCAAGCGGCGTAGCATACCGCGCTGACGGGCTTGGCGGAAAAGTAAGCGGGCCTGTCGGAACTTACAACCCGCTAAAAACAACTTATCCAACCCATGATTGGATTAGGTTCGCAGGCAATTTCGTAAGAAGGTTCGGGCTTAATCCAAAATATGTTACAACCCAGATAGGTTCGCACGACGATGTCGCAAGGTTGTTTCGCGATGTAGCAGGCGTTAACGACGTAATGGAAGATTTGTCGCAGAATTTGTGGCTGTATTCCACACTGGATTTGATTTATCTTACAGCCGGCGATCGCGGGATAAGTTCCATAATGGCGCACAAAAGAAATCCCGAAGAATTCGAGAACGCAGAAGGAAATTTGCAAACTTCCTCGGCGTTGCTGAATTTCATGGCGTCCAAACTGACCAAATCAAGATTGCAAAGGGATTTATCCGGCTCTACTGTCAGAAGGAATTACGGCGTCGCGCTCGGTCACGCGGTATTGGCCAACCAAAACATTTCTGAAGGTTTGAAGCTGGTGAATGTGGACAGGGACGCGGCAATAGCCGACATAAGGGCGCACCCTGAAATTTTAGGCACGAACATGCAAACTATTTTGCGTGCTGCAGGAAAGGAAGGCGCGTACGAAAGCCTGCAGGAAATGACAAGGGGTAAAACCGTTACAGAACAGCAAATGGCTCAATGGGCTGCCGAGCTTGAAATAGATGACGAAACAAGAATGCGATTGGCGTCATTGGACGTGATGGATTTCGGGGAAGCCGAACGCGTCGCTGATATGGCACTGAACTCTTCCAGAACCGCATTAAACAGGATAAAAAAGAAAATAAAAGACGCTGCTTAAGGATTAATAATTAAGAAAGAACGTGAGAATATGCCAGAACCTGTTTTAATTCATCAAGGAAAAGTCCGCAACGTTTACGATGTAGGCATGGGAATGCTTTGGCTTGAATCAACAGACAGGATATCGGCTTTTGATATTGTTCTGGCTGATACAATACCGCGCAAGGGCGAAGTTCTTAACGACGTATCTGCGCACCACCTGAGGATGGCCGAACAAGGAGGCATAAAAACGCATTACGTGGATAGGGTGGGCAAAAATACAATGCTGGTTTACAAATTGGATATGATACCTGTTGAAGTTATCGTCCGCGGTTATTTGTACGGTTCGGCATGGGACCGTTACAAAAAAGGAGAATTTCGTCTGCCAGCAGGCACAGAACCGAGAAAAGGCGCAAGATTTTCCACGCCGATGGTTGAGTTCACAACAAAATTGGAAGCGAGCGACAGACCTGTTACAATCGATGAGATTTTACGCAACGGTTGGATGACAACAGAAGAACTGCGATACGTTACTGACGCCGCGTTGCATGTTCACCAGCTTGTAGCCGAAGGCGCCGCACTGGGTGGGATATTGCTCGCAGATGAAAAATTGGAATTCGGAAGGAACGCACAACTTGCAAAAGTTCCGATATTGGGAGATGAAGTCGGAACGCCCGATTCTTCGAGGTTTTGGGACGCACTTCTGTACGCAGAAAATTTTGAAACAGGTCGCGATCAACCAAGCTTTGACAAACAATACGTGCGTGATTTTCTTTTGCATAAAAGGGGCTGGGACGAACAAAGACCGCCCGCAGGCACGCATTTGACAGAGCCGTTGCTCACACCAGAAGTTGTGGAATCGACAACAGCCAAATACCTTGAAGCAATGGAAAGAATAATGGGCAGGCATAATCTGATAGGTGCTAATTCATGATGGCTTCAATGAACCCCATGACGCTTCCCGAATTAAAAGCCAGCATTGGAAAAAAATAAAATTAAAATTTTACCTTATATTTTAACAACGGTCTGGCCTTTCCACGGCCCGATGCTAACGGCTGCGATTTCGAAATCGCTCACGCCTGAAATTTCCGCGAGTAAAGATTCAACACGTTCAACATATCTTCTTGAGCCTGCGGGCAGCGCGCCAAAACCTTTTCTTCGTCCGGCCATAACAGTGTCATGTCGGTTTATTTTTCCAACAGCGCCCATAGGCTCTAGCAAAGGCTTCGCCCGTTTCAAAACTCTTGCGTCCGTGGGAAATTCCGTTGTGATTTTGCCGTCAACCAAGTATGCGACACAAATCATCGGATTTCCGACAGAACTTAAAACGTCTATTTTCGTGAGATAGCCCGTGCGTATTTCACCCACCCTTACCGCATAGGCTGTTGCGACAGCATCAAACCAGCCTGTTCTTCTTGGACGTCCGGTTGTTGTACCAAATTCCACGCCGGCTTTTCTTAATTTCTCTCCGGCGCTGTTTTCCAATTCAGTAGGAAACGGGCCTCCGCCCACGCGGGTTGCGTAAGCTTTTATTATGCCCCAAAACCCGTTTTCTCTGTCCGCATATCTTGAAAGGCCCGCGTCTGCAAGCGTAGCGCCTGCTGTTGTCCTCGAAGACGTGACATACGGAACTGTTCCAACATCGCGGTCAAGAAGTATGCCCTGCGCGCCTTCCACCAGAATTCTATTTCCATCATTGACGGATTTCTGGAGCATCACGGATGTGTCGCCAACAACATGATGTGCTAATTTTTGCCCCGCGTCGAAAAGTTCCGCGACTATGGATTCGCAATATTCGTCAATGCCGTCTGTCGGTGAAAGAATTTCAATTGGCTGCATCCCCTGTTTCTTTCGTTCCTCTGCAATCCTTTTTTCTGCCTCGCCCATCTCCAAAAGTTGCGTCTGGTGTGCGTGTACGTAATTTGCAACTTTTTCCGCAAGTCTTTGCCTGTCCAAAAGGTCTGCTACGGTAATTAATTCTCTGCGGTTGGCTTTGCTCTCATAAGCTGGCCCCATGCCCTGTCGTGTTGTTCCGATAGTTGTTCCGTTCGTTTCTCCGTATCCGTCCAACGCTCTGTGAGCCTTTGTTATAATAGCGGTGCGGGAATCGATTACAACAACAGAAGGATCGTCAACCTGCTGCATCTCGCCGTATAACAGGTTCGGATTAACAACCATGCCTGCGGTCATGACAGAAGGTTTTCTGAATGCAGCGCCCGACGGAACCTGATGGAACGCATACCTTTTGCCATTTACCATCACAGTATGTCCGGAATTTGGCCCGCCTTGCGATCTTACAAAAACATCCATGTACGGAGCTACGTCACTGACAAATTTTCCCTTACCCTCGTCGCCCCATTGCGCTCCCACGACTACGCCAACAGTATCCCAGAGGTGACGGGCCCACGGAGAAGAAGCCAAATCTTTTTTAGTCAATAAGTTTTCCCACGCTAAATAAGGCTGTTCAGGGATTTAAGCTTTGGTTAGTTGTGCAGTGTTACGTCGTGCACGCCGCCTTCCGTTATTGATCCCGCTGACAAAACCTGCAAAACTGATTTTTCATGAAGTTCGGCGATGCTCGAACAGCCTGCTTTGCGCATGCCATCCTTGATCATTGCTTTGGCCTGCGCTAAATGGTTTTTTAATGCGCCAGAATACGCAACCCATGCCTCGACGCCTTCCGGAAAATCATTTTGTCCGTAGCGTCCTGCGGCCATCCATTCTTTCGCTTTATCAGAGCCTTCGCCCCAGTAAGATTTTTCGCGCACTTCAATCGATTTTCCGTCCACGATCTTGGCCATCGTCCTCGTCTTTGTCGGTGTCTCGTCGCAGCCGGCAAAATATTTTCCCGCCATAACAACGTCCGCTCCGAGCGCCCATGCGACTGTGATGTCCTTGGCAACGCGTATGCCGCCGTCTGCGATTATGGGTATGTAAACGCCTGTTTTTTCGTAGTATTCATTCCTCGCTTTAGCAACTTCGATTATCGAAGTGCCTTGCCCGCGCCCGACGCCTATCTGCTCCTGCGTTATGCATATGCTTCCCGGCCCCATCCCTATTTTCACAGCATCTGCGCCGTTCTCGGCCAGAAAATCAAAACCTTCTTTCGTCACGACATTCCCGCCCACGACCGGAACATCAGGAAATTCTTTTTTTACAAACTGCAAGGCTTCTTTTACATAATCTGTGTGGCCCTGCGAAGTATCAATGAAAAGTACATCAACACCGGCTTCCGTCAGCGCGGGAACGCGTTGCTTGTAGTCAGACGTGTTTATGGCCGCGCCTACAACATACCTTTTTTCTGCGTCCAAAACAGCCATCGGATTGTCAAGGTGATGGTCTATATCCTTCTTGAAAACAATGTGTTTTAACTTTCCATCACGCGTTATTATCGGCAATGAGCCGTGATGGCTTTCTACGAGTTTTTCATAAGCGGCAATTAAATCGTCGTTGATCTCGTCATCGTAAGCAACAGAAATTCTTTCTATCGGAAGCATCCTATCACCTACTTTAAGGTGGGCGTGCCTTTTCCTGTCAAAATCATTCTTTGTTATATAACCCACGAGTTTTCCGTTTTCGTTTACAACAGGAAACGTTGAATAGCTGCGCTCGTCGGCAAAGTCTATCACCTCACTTATCAAGGTTTCCGGCAAAACCGTATGCGGTATCACGAAACCAGCCCTGCGGCGTTTCACGTCCTTGACCATGTTAGCCTGTTCGTTAATCGGCTGGCTGCAGAATATTACGCCTAGCCCGCCCTCCTGCGCCATGCTTATCGCCATTCTGTCGCTGGTAACAGATTGCATGGCAGCGCTCAGCAGAGCAAAATTTAATTTTATTTTCGGCTGTTCGCCGTTGCGGAATTTAGTGAGCGGCGCGGATAAATCAGTTTTATCCGACGTCATCTCGTTTGTCTTGTAACCGGGCAGCAGTATGAATTGATGCAATTCGAACTCCGATAAAGCGCGAGAAGGGGTTTCTATGATATCTTTTGCCATTTTAAGATTTGAGGTTGGAGGTTTAAATGTTTCAATTCGCCTTCAAAGAATCATTTAAGCGTCTTTTGCGTATAATATAAAAGCGTCCGAATGACATACATCCAACGGCTTGTAATGCAGGGCTTCAAAAGCTTTAACAAAAAGATAGCCATACCTTTCTCGTCGACATTTAGTGTCATATGCGGTCCGAACGGATCGGGAAAAAGCAACGTCAACGACGCCATCTGTTTTGTTCTCGGCCGCACCTCGGCAAAGTCAATGCGCGCCGAACGCCTCCACGAGCTAATATTCCACGGCGGGAAGAGCAAGGAAGCAGCCGAAATAGCATCAGTGACGCTTTATTTGGACAACTCGAAAAAAGAATTTCCTTTTGACCAGGATTTTATTACCGTGACCAGAAAGGTCAACAAAAACGGCGCTAGCGTTTACAAACTAAACGACGAAACTGTCACACGGCAGCAGATTCTTGATGTATTGGCAGCGGCGCGCATTTTTCCGGACGGTTACAATATCGTTCTGCAAGGTGATGTCACGCAGATAATCGAAATGGATCCTATTGAGCGGCGTTCCGTAATAGATGAGATCGCTGGCATAAAGGAATACGACGAGAAAAAGGCGAAATCTGAAAAAGAATTCGAAAAGGTGGAACAAAAATTAAAGGAAGTCGGCGTTGTTCTAAAAGAGCGTGACGAAACTTACAAAAAACTTGAACAGGAGCGTGACGCGGCTTTGAAGTACCAGAACATGACTAACGAGCTGAAAAAACTGCGCGCGTCGATAGCGAATAAGCGGTTGGCGCAGTCAGAACAGTCGTTTACATCGTTAACGTCTGAAGTAGACGCCAAGGAAAAAGCCGGGGAAGAGATGGGCATTAAACTGACAGGGTTGGACGCAGAGATCGACAAAAAGGAACAAGAGTTAGAATTGTTGATGAAAAATTTGTTCGAACGCTCGAAAAAAATAAAGATCGTGCGCGACGTCGAAGAGTTGCGTGCAAAAATATTGCGTATAAACGACAAGATAGAATACGACAAGCGCGAGCTTTCTCGCCTAGACATGATAACCTCGCGCCTCGAAGGGATAAGCGCAGACCAGGAGTCTCGTGCAGTTTCGGAAATTCTTAGGCTTGGAAAGGCAGGCGTCTTCGGAACCATAGCTTCGCTGCTTCGCGTCGATCCGCAGTATCAGGTTGCGATCGAAGTAGCTGCAGGCCCGCATATAAACGATCTTATCGTTGATAACGAAACCACGGCGATAGAATGCGTCAATTTTCTTAAAAATAACAAGATAGGCCGCGCCACATTTCTGCCGTTGAATAAAATACAGGAGCGCCTGACCTCGTTATCGCACTCCGATACATCTAAAGCCGTAGGCTGGGCAAACGAACTTGTTGAGTATGATAGAAAATATGAAATCGCATTCAAGTTCGTTTTTGGCAGCACTTTGGTTGTAAAAGACATAGAAACGACCCGGTCTATAGGAATAGGAAAAACGCGAATGGTAACGTTGGACGGCGATTTAATCGAACGGTCAGGCGCAATAATCGGCGGTTTTTACCGCAAGCGGCAAAAAACTGTTTTTGATTCAAAGGATATCGAAGAATATAAATCCACAATGGGCGCGTTGCGTACAGAGATCGAAACTTTGGCAAAACAGTCTAAGGAATTGAGCAAGGAGCTCGAAACTAAAACGGATTTGGAAAGGTCGGAAGCTTCGGACTTTGTTGAAAGCGAGAAGAAAAGGAATTCGTTGCAGCGCGACTCCGAAGCTTTGAAACGCCAGAGAAAAACTCTTTTCCAAGAGCGCGTTAACCTTCAATCGGAGCTGAATAAAATAAAACTCCAGCGCGCACGCATAGAGGTCGAACGCGACAACACGAAATCCGAATTTTCGCAGTACGCAACCGAAAAGGAGTTTTACGATCTTCCGGTGGATGAAATGGAATCAAAAGTGCGCGTTTTGGTGCGTGAAATCGATTCCATCGGCGCAGTTAATATGAAAGCCATTGACGAATTCGAAAATTTCCGCGACGAGTTCGAGCAATTGCGTAAGCGTTACGATGAGGTCATAAAGGAGCGTGATTCAATAATGTCCATGATATCGCAGATAGAGTCGCGCAAAAAGGAAACTTTTATGAAAACCTTTGAATCGATTGCAGCTAATTTCAAATTAATATTCAAGGAAATGGCCCACGGTGACGGGGAAATCTCGTTGGAGGAGCAAGACAACATTTATTCCGGATTGACATTGCGCGCCTCCCCGAACGCCAAAAGATTGTTAAGCATAGACTCAATGTCCGGAGGAGAAAAAACGTTGACAGCAATGGCATTTTTATTCGCGATCCAAAACTACAAGCCCGCCCCGTTTTACATATTCGATGAGATCGACGCAGCCTTGGACAAGGCAAACTCTAAAAAAATCGGTGAAATGATGCAGCGTTTCTCGAAAAACGCCCAGTTTATTTTGATAACGCACAACGACACTACGATAAGGATGGCGAACCAGATTTACGGTGTTTCGATGGACCAAGGGGAATCAAAGATAATATCCGTAAGTCTCCCGGCGGAGGAATAAGAAGATTGGCATGAAGAACTATGATAAACTGGTAAGAGACCAAATTAGTTTTGGGGTCATAAGTTTTGCAAAGCAAAACTGTGCACGAAAATCTATTGATTTTCGTTGTCTCAAAGACCTTTTGTTAAAAGGGATTTGATATGGAAATGCAAACAGAGGAAAAGATATTGAAGCTAGTTGTCCGCGATCATTCATGGGAGCAGATAATATTCCATTTAATCGAATCCGAGGGATTAAATCCGAATGACGTCGACCTTGAAGTTCTTTCCAAGTCATTCGTTGACCACATAGACAAGTTGGAAGAACTGGATTTCCACATACCCGCGAAAATGATAATCATCGCGGCCGTTTTGTTGCGGATGAAATCTGATAAGCTAGGATTTGAGAAAGAATTGGTCATGCCCGAAGTTTCCGAAAAACCGGAGCGGATAGAAAAGATTGAAACGCTGCCCCTCGATGTCCCGTTGAGACGGCAGCCAAAAAGAAAGGTTTCTGTGCAGGAATTAATAGAGGCTTTGCGCCGGATCGTAGAAACGAAAGAGAAAAAAGAGCGCAAATTTATGCGCATGCAGGAGCGTATCGAGATAACGGAAGAAGACATATCCGAAAGGATAGATAAAGTGTACTCGAAAATCGCGTGGATTCTTGATCGCCTTTATGGCAGTCCGCTTCCATTCAGCAAACTGGTCGGAGATTGGAAGCGCAAAAATGTTGTCAAAAACTTTATTCCGCTGCTGCAGTTGGCGCATCAAGGAAAACTTGACATAGAGCAGGAAGACTGGTTCAAGGAAATAATGATCACCAGAAGATTGAAAAATAATAATCCAGATGACGATCAGGGTTAGTCTGCAAGGGGTTTATCAATAGGTATACCTATATATACT
>JACQNY010000105.1 GCA_016202795.1 Candidatus Aenigmatarchaeota archaeon | reverse complement strand
GGTCTATGTTGTGTTCGGTAATTTTGGTTATGCGGTCATAAGCATCAAGGTAGTAGTCCTTACGATGGCGATTTTGGTCGTTGCTGCTGACCGTCCAATGGTCGAACACGACTGTGATGTTGGTGTAGTCTGGGAAGGTGACGTTGGTAACTCTTGAAAGGGCGTCGTAAGTGTAATTCAAGTACGCTGCCGTAGCTGAGGCTGTGGCTAATGTTGTTGAGAATGTGTCAAAATAAGGATTCTGCTCTGCTTTTATTCTTCCTTGGCCGTCGTAAAAGAAGTTCTTAACAGCCTGTTCTGAACTGAAGTAGCCAGGTGTCTTAATCTGGATTAATTGTCCGAAGCCGTCGTAATAGTAGTAAGTATCCAACGTTTTGTTCGCTGTTGTCCGCTGGCTGACTTTGATGCTTTCCGGCGCTGTCCCGTCAAAACTGTAAGTGTAACTCTTGGTTGGATGGCTTGCCGTGTCATAAGGTTGCACCTCTTTGGTTACTCGGCCGAAGGTGTCGTATTCGAAATAGGTTCTGATTCCGTTTTTTTCCTGCCACAGCAGGTTGCCTGTGCCTAAGTCGTAGCTGAACCTTGTTGGGTGGCCTGGCGGGTTGATTGTTTGCTCTGGGAAGGTTTTGGTGTTGTCGTACTGGTATTTTGTGGTTCTTCCGAGAGCGTCTGTTTCTGCGGTTATTTCTCCACGATCGCCATACTGCAACTCCGTCTGATGGTTCTGGCCTGAGTCAAGCCACGAAACGATGGAAGTAACACTGTCCCTATTAGGCTGACTGTTATAAAGATTATCATCAGTTAGCTCAACCATTTTACAATATTGGTATAACTTCCCTAAATCTAATATTTTTAAAATTCTGTTTTTCTATTAAATTCTTCAAACGTTCACTAATGAAGATCCAATTTGTTCTTTTTAGTGAAAAAAGATCTTGGCCTTTCCAGTCCTTCAAGCTGAACGTAGAAATATCCAAAGGTTCTTTTTTAATTTTCTTTTCTGGCAGTTTGTCTTTCGGTTCTAAGTAGTAATAATTTCCAATACGACTTAATTCTTTTGCGAATTTTAGTTTAAAAGCGTCAAAGTTTTTAACGCCTGCTTTTTTCAGAAAGTCAACAAAACGCTGCGAAAAAAAGTCAAGCGCGAGTGTGCTACCATGCATATCTGCAGCCGTTGTGCCACTTTGCTTGGTGAAGGTAAACCTTCCGCTTTTAATCACCTCTACAAATTTGGGTGTTGATTTATCAACCTCTTCAACAACCGTGAACCAATAGTACTTGTTCGCCAATCCGAACCAAACGCTAAAAAATTTCATAGTCAAGTTCATCACCTTTTCGTCTTTTTAATTTCGTTGACTATTTTTTTACTAAAAGCGGCAATTTCTTTTTCTGTCTTCTTTGTCTTAAAAAACGCTGACCAAAGGTCGTTATAACTCTTACTGTTTGCTTGATGTGCACTTCTCTCTACCCACACGCCATATTGTGGATTATGTATATTGATGCCTGCTTTCGCAGCAGGATCAGCGAATTTAACAGGTATTGTGTGGTGTGCGTCAGCTCCTGATGGGTTTACTCCTGTTCGTGTTGCCAGGTTTTCTCTAAAGTTACTCCTTGTAAAAGCCTTATAAGAAGGAGCCTTTCCGCCCAATATTTTTTCGCCTACACTTCCCAATGCTCCACCTAATGCTCCCCCACCAGCTTGTGCTAGTAAGTCTTCGGTTTGGAATAGTCCTTCAGTTAAGTCCCCTCCTTCTAGGACATTTTCTCCAAAGATTTCAGATTGGCCGCCTGCTACGCCTGCAACTGCGCCTGAACTTACTGTGGCGGCGAAGCTTGTTCCTAGTACTGCTGTACCAAGGCCGAGTGTTGCTCCTGCTATGAATCCTGCCCCCGCGCTTACGGCTACGCTTCCGTAGTCTACTTTGCTGAAGTCTCCGCTGTTCTGCCACAGCTGAACTCCTAGATTAATTCCACCACCAACCACAGCTCCAATAGCGCCCAAGACTAATGTTGGGCTCTCCCCAGAATCGTCCTTGTACTTGTACGGGTTGTTTAACGCGTAACTATAACGGTTCAAGCCTTGCGGCTCATAATAGGAAATGTAAGCGTCTGGCTGAATGAAACGGCCTGAGTCAGGATTGAAGTACCTGTCCCCAAACAGATACTGACCAGTAGACGCGTCAGAAAACTCGCCAAGATACAGCTTAACATCACTTGTACCACCACCATCAACATCACCGTATGGTTCGTAGTACGTGTTTTCAATAATGTTTCCGGTGCTGCTTGTGATTAAGCTTGTGCTTCCGAGGTGGTCGGGGTGGTAGTAGTGCTTGCTTCCGTCTGGGTTGACTCTCGCAACGAGTGTGCTGCCGTCGTAGATGTATGAAAAGTTGTAGATGCCTGTGTTGTTTCTTATCTGCATTAGTTCCCTGAATGGAGTGTAGACGACGGTGTTTGCTGAGTCGTTTCGCCAAATCTTCAACCTTTGTCCGTATGGGTCGTATGTGTATTCTTCTACTACTGCTCCTGAACTGTTGCTGCCGTTACGGATGCGAATCAGCTGGTTCAAAGTGTTATACTCTCTATAAAAGCTGTCTCCGGTTACAAGATTTCCTCCGCCGCCAGCTTGGCTAACAAGATTGCCTGCTAGGTCGTAACTGTAGTTCCACTCGCCAATATCAGGATCGTTAAGGCGAGTGCGGCGGCCAAGAGTGTCGTAGCCGAATGTGAAGTTGTTTCCGTGCGCGTCAATTATTCTTCGCAGTTGGTCTGCTTCGTCGTAGCCGTAAGTGGTATTGTGAGTGTAAATTGTGCCGTCATTCAATATTGGGTCGATGTTATATTCTGTTATTTTGGTGATTCTATCGTAAGCGTCGAGATTGTAGTCTTTACGATGGCTGTTCTGGTCGTAGCTGCTGATAACCCAGTGGTCGAAAACAACGCTAATG